>JANNEZ010000274.1:0-7723 GCA_031379255.1 Rhodoferax sp.
GCAACTCAACGCGCGCGGCGGCCTGCTCGGCCGCAAAGTGGAATGGATCGTGAAAGACGACCAGTCCAAACCAGACCTCGCCCGCACCATGTACGAGCAACTCGTCACCTCCGACAAGGTGGATCTGCTGATGGGCCCGTATGCCACCGGCGCCATCCTCTCGGCGATGGGCGTCGCGCAGCGTTACAACAAGGTGCTGGTGCACCACACCTTCGGCATTCCTTCGCTCTCCAAATACGAGATGGCCTTCCCCGCCTGGTCGCTCGGCTCCGACCCCGGCAATACCGTACCCAACTCGGTGTTTGACGCGTTGGCGGCTTCGCCCAAGCCGCCGAAAACCATTGCCATCGTCACCAGCAAATTCCCGTCGATCCACTTCATGTCGCTGGGCGCGCGTGAAGTCGCCAAAAAACGCGGCCTCACCGAAGTGCTGTTTCTGGAATGGGAATTCGGCAACCGCGATTTCGGCCCGATCGCCGCCCGCGTGAAAGACGCCAAGCCAGACTTGGTCTGGATGGGCGACATCGCGCTTGAGGGCAACATGTTGCTCGATGCGATGAAAAAGATCGACTACACGCCGCCGCTGCATTTCCACACCTACCCGGCGCCCGGCCCGATGACCAAATCGCCCGATGGGAAAAACGCGATTTCGCTGACGATTTTTGAAGAACACGCGCCTTTCAGCGACAACGCGCAGGGTGCCGCCTTCATCAAGACCTTCAACGAGCGCGCGGCAATAGCCCGCCTGCCAGACACCACGGTGGAAGTGCAGGCCGCCGCCTCGTTCTCGGCCTGGCAAATCCTGGAGGCTGGCATTGTTGGCGCCAAGAGTTTTGACGACAAGGCGATTGCCGCTTTCCTCAAGGCCAACCGCATCGACACCATACACGGCAAGCTGCGTTTCAACGGCCCGGGCAACTACGGCGACGACCTGATGAAGATCAAGCAGGTGCAAAACGGCAAGTGGGTGGTGGTCTGGCCGCAGAGTTACGCGGCCGGCAAACTGCAGGTTCAATAAGCCTCGCAGCGCGCGCAATCCATGGCCTGGCCCAGCTTCAACCTGCTGTCGCAATCGATCCTTTCCGGCATTTTCATCGGCAGTCTGTATGGGCTGGTGGGCCTGGGTTTGGGGCTGACCTGGGGCCTGCTGCGCCAGATCAATCTGGCGCATTTCGGGTTTGTGTTCCTCAGCGCCTACGCCAGTTACCACATGGCGACGGTGTGGGGCGTGGACCCGCTGCTCACGCTGCTGGTTTTGCCGCCGCTGTTTTTTGTGTTCGGCGTCGCCATGCAGTGGCTGCTGGCGAAATTTGAAATCACGCCATTCAATTCGCTGCTGGTCACGTTTGGTTTTACCGTGATGATCGAAAGCCTGGTGCAGGGCATCTGGACGGCAGACTTCCGGCGACTTGAAAGCCACTACAACGAGCAGAAGTTTGTCGTCGCCGGCCTGTATTTTCCGGTGCCGGAGTTGATCACCCTGCTGCTGGCCTGCGCCCTGTGTTTGGCCGTCTGGGCGGCAATGCGTTACACCGATTTGGGCAAGGCCCTGCGCGCCATGGCGGAAGACGGCCCGATCGCCACCGCGTTTGGCGTGAACCAACGCGGCCTGTCGCTGGTGTTGTCGGGCGTTTGCGCGGCGCTGGCGGCGGTTGCCGGAATTTGCCTGGCCTTGACCTTCACCCTCACACCTTCGCAAATTTTTGCCTGGGTCGGTGTGGTGTTTGCCGCCGTCATGCTCGGCGGCCTGGGCAGCGCGCTGGGGCCGCTGGTGGCGGGCATCTTCATCGGTGTTTCTGAGGCCGTCACCATGGCGGTAGCGGCGCCGGCGTGGGCGCCCATCGTTTCGTTTTCACTGTTGATCGTGATGCTTCTGTTCAAACCGGTCAAACGTGTTGGCTAAAGTGTTGGCTAATGTGTTAGTTATAGGGCAGGGCGGGTTGGCCGTGAACAAAACCCTGGCAGGCATCTTGGCCGCCGGTCTGGCGCTGGGCACCGTGCCCTGGCTCGGGCTGCCGGCGTTTTACGAGTCGTTTCTCTACCTGATCTGCCACTGGACGATCCTCGCGCTGTCGTGGAACATCCTCAGCGGTTATTCCGGCTATTTCTCCTTCGGTCACGGCGCCTTTTTCGGCATCGGGCTGTACACCTCGGCGGGTCTGTCGGCCAACCTGAACTGGCCGTTTCTGTTGACATTGCCGGTCGCGGCCTTGATGGCGGCCTTGCTCGGCCTGGCGTTGGGCGCGGTGGTGTTTCGCGTGAAAGCCGTGCGCGGCGAGTTGTTTGCCCTGCTCACGCTGGCCATCACCTTTGTGGTGGCGACGATTGTGTTGAACACCCGCATTGACGGCGGGCCGGGCGTTTCCCTGGCCGGTGTTGCCATTCCCAAACTCGGGCCGTCCGCGCCCTCGTCAATCTACCTGATGGCGGTGGTGGCCACCGTTGTTACCGCTCTGGTCGCCTGGAAGGTTCACGTCTCCAAACTGGGCCTGGGCCTGTTTGCGATTCACGACGACGAAGATGTGGCCGAAGTGATGGGTGTGCCCACTCTGCATTACAAAATGCTGGCCTTTGCGCTCTCCTGCGCGCTGGCCGGTCTGGCCGGTGGCATCCACGCGCTGTTTGTCAATTACGTCACGGTGGGCGAAACCTTCAACATCACGGTGCCGCTCACCGTGGTGCTGATGAGTGTGCTGGGCGGCACCCGTTATTGGGCCGGGCCGGTGGTGGGCGCGGTGGCGATCACCTGCCTGCTGTTTGTGTTCTCGACCGGCAGCTCACCCGTGATCGGGCGGGCAGTATTTGGCGCAGTGCTGGTGGTGGTGATTCTCTTCATGCCCAATGGCGTGTTGGCGATGCTGGACAAGTGGCGCAAACGGGGCGCTGCGCACGCCAAAGATACCGACCGCCCTGAGCTTGTCGAAGGGTCCTTCGACCAAGCTCAGGACAGGCTTCGACAGGCTCAGCCCGAACGGGATGCCGCGCGGGCCGAACCGCGCCTAGACACCTCCAAACCCCTGCTCGAAGTCACAAACCTCGTCAAAGCCTTCACCGGCGTGCGCGCGCTCGATGGCGTCAGCCTCAAAGTCTACGAGGGCGAGATTCTCGGTCTGCTCGGCCCCAATTGTTCCGGCAAATCCACCTTTATCAACCTGGTCAGCGGCCACTTCCCGGCCACCTCGGGGCAGATCTTGTTTGAAGGCCGCGACTTGACCCGCTTGAGCGCGCATTCGGTGGCGCAGTCGGGCATCGCCCGCACCTACCAGATCCCGCGGCCCTTTGCGCACATGGACGTGTTGCAAAACGTCGCCCTGGTCGGCATGTTTGGCAGCGCCGCCCTGTCGCGTCCTGTGGCCGAACGGGAGGCCTGGAAGTGGCTTGAGTTCACCGGTCTTGCGGCCAAGGCCCATGCGCTGCCGGACGATCTGAACCTGCACCAGCGCAAGTTTCTGGAACTCGCCCGCGCACTGGCGGCAAGGCCCAAACTGGTGCTGCTCGATGAAGTGCTCTCGGGCCTCACGCCCAGCGAAATCAACGACGCCGTGGCGCTGATCCGCCAGATCCGCGCGCAAGGCACCACCATCGTGTTTGTCGAACACGTGATGCACGCGGTGATGGCGCTGGTGGACCGCATCGCCGTGCTCAACCACGGCAAACTGCTGGCCGAAGGCGACCCGAAAACGGTGATGAAAAACCCCGAAGTGATGACCGCCTACCTGGGAGCGCCGCATGCTTGAGCTGCGCGACGTCCGGGTGAACTACGGCGCGGCGCCGGCGCTGTGGGGTGTGAGCCTCACGGTGCAGACCGGCGAGCTGGTCAGTGTGGTGGGCCCCAACGGCGCCGGAAAATCAACCCTGATCAACGCCATCTCGGGCCTGCACAAGGCCAGCTCGGGCACGCTCAGGTTCAACGGCGACGATATGTCAAGCCTGCCCAGCCACCGGTTTTGCGAGCGCGGCATTGCCATCGTGCCCGAAGGGCGGCGGCTCTTCACCGGCATGACGGTGCTGGAGAATCTGGAGCTCGGCAGCTTCATCGCCTCGGCCAGGGCCCTGCGAAAACAGTCGCTGGCCCAGGTCGTCGAGCTCTTTCCCGCGTTAAAGGCAAAACTGACACAACCCGCCGGCGCGCTCTCGGGCGGCCAGCAGCAGATGGTGGCGATTGGCCGCGCGCTGATGGCCAGGCCCAAGTTGCTCCTGCTGGACGAGCCGTCGCTGGGCCTGGCGCCCGTGATCGTGCAGGAGATGTTCAAGGCCATCCGCGACATCAACGCCCAGGGCACGTCGGTGTTGCTGGTTGAGCAAAACGTGGCCATGGCGATGCAGCTCGCCAGCCGCGCCTATGTAATGGAAGAAGGGCGCATTGTGGCCGAGGGCGAGGCGGGCGAGCTGCTTTCCCGCCCCGAAATCAAAAAGGCCTACCTCGGTCTGGAAGCCGATTGACGCTGCCCATCATCACTGACCCGTATTTCTACGCGGTGGCCCTGCCTGCCGTGCTGCTGATGGGCATCGGCAAAAGCGGTTTTGGCAGCGGTGTGGGTTCACTCGCCGTGCCGCTGATGGCGCTGGCCATCTCGGTGCCGCAGGCTGCCGCCATCATGATGCCGCCCCTGCTGGTGGCCGACGTGTTGGGTGTTGCCGCCTTCCGCAAAGACTTTGACAAAGCGCTGCTCAAGTTCCTGATTCCTTTTGCGCTCTTGGGCACCGGGGTTGGCACGCTGCTGTTCAAGGTGCTCGACAGCCACCTGGTGGCTGGCATTGTGGGCATTTTCACGCTGCTATTTCTGGCCCAGCGCCTGCTCTTCCCGCCCAAGCCTGACAGTCCGCCGCCGCCCAGGTGGCTCGGCGCCATTCTCACCACCACCAGCGGTTTCACCAGTTTCATCTCGCACGCCGGCGGCCCGCCGGTGAGCGCCTATGTGATCCCGCTGCGCCTGCCGCCGGTGCGTTATGCCGCCACCATGGCCTTTTTGTTCTTCGTGGTCAACCTGTCCAAATGGGTGCCCTACGCCTGGCTGGGCCTGATCGACAGCCGCAACATGGCCACCTCGCTGGTGTTGCTGCCCATGGTGCCGCTGGGCGTGTGGGTCGGCGTGCGCATCGCCCGGCGCATTGACGAGAAGCTGTTTTACCAGCTGTTGTATGGCGGCATGTTTTTGACGGGGGCCAAGCTGGTGTGGGATGGGTTTTTTGCTACTCCTTAGGCGTACAATTGTCCCATGCTGACCATCGTCGAAACGCCCTTGTTTAGCAAGCTCTGGCCAGAATACTGGACCGAGGATGAGCGCGGCGCTTTTGCTGCGTTCATGGCTGCGCATCCTGATGAAGGCGACGTGGTGCCGGGAGCGGGAGGCGTGCGCAAGGTGCGTTGGAGCCGCGCTGGTTCGGGCAAATCAGGCGGGGTGCGGGTGATTTACTTTGTCCGTAATGAGCACAGCGAGCTGGTGTTGCTGTTTATGTATGCCAAGGCGAAACTCGATACGCTCAAGGCCAGCACTTTAAAGGGGTTGCGCGATGCCGTTAAATAAATTGTCGAAGAAACCTGTGGCCAAGCCGCTGAAGACTGCGGTAAAAAAGCCTATGAGCGATGCACAACTGGCGGCGTGGGAGGCCGGCCGCGACCTGGAAGCTGAGCTGCTGGAATCGGTGCGCCAGATGAAGCGGGGTGAAGGCACCGTGGTGTATTCGCCAGTCATCGCCGCGCGGCAAAACTCCAAGTTGTCCCAGACCCAGTTTGCGCAGTTGCTGGGCGTGTCGGTGCGCACTTTGCAAGGCTGGGAGCAAGGGCGCAAACAACCGTCAGGCGCGGCCCGCACGCTGATCACCCTGGCGCAGCGCAATCCCAAGGCGCTGCGTGATTTGGCTGACGCCTGAACCGGTAACAAGGCCGGCTCCAGTGTGGGCGTGGACAGCTTCAGGCACATGTGCTGGTTTCGCCAGCACATGTGGGCGGCGCCACTGCAGGCTTTGTGGGTGAGGTGAGTGTCGATCCCAATGGACGTACGAAATTGTTATACTGTTTTTAAATACAGTTAATTGCTGTCGCCATGAAAATCCTGCCCGCTGAATTTGACGGCCAAGCCATCCGCCGTGTGTATGACGAAGACACTGAAACCTGGTGGTTTTCGGTGATTGACGTGGTGCAGGTGTTGACCGGCAGCAATAACGCCAGACGTTACTGGTCTGACCTCAAGCGCAGACTCGAACAAGAAGCCGGTTCGGAGCAACCGTACGAGAAAATCGTACAGTTGAAAATGCTTGCCCCAGATGGCAAGCAACGCCTGACCGACGTGGCCACCGCCGAGACCCTGCTTCGCCTGGTGCAGTCTGTTCCGAGCCCCAAAGCCGAGCCCATCAAGCTCTGGCTCGCCAAGGTAGGTTACGAGCGCATGCAGGAAATGGCCGACCCTGCCCTTTCGCTGGACCGCGCCCGCCAGACCTGGCAGCAGCATGGCCGCAGCGACAAGTGGATCCAGCAGCGCATGACCGGGCAGGAAACCCGCAACAAGCTCACCGACTACTGGCGCGGCCACGACATCAAGGAGGGCAATGAGTTTGCCATCCTGACCAACATCATCCACCAGGAGTGGTCGGGCGTCAGCGTCAAGGAACACACGGGCATGAAGGGTTTGAAAAGCCAAAACCTGCGTGACCACATGAGCGAGGCGGAGCTTATCTTCACGGCGCTGGCTGAGCTGTCTACCCGCCAGATTGCCGAAAACGAACGCGCCACCGGCATGCAGCAAAACAAGACGGCGGCCAAAGCGGGTGGTGGCATCGCCCGCCAAGCCCGCAAACAGCTTGAAAGTCGCACGGGGAAATCAGTGGTGTCTGGCGACAACTATTTGCCGCCTGCTACCAAAAAACTCGATTGAAGTAATGCTATATAATACATAGCAAGCTATTCAACAAATTCGTGACTTGGCAGCGAAAAATTTATAAAAATTCGCAAAATTCTCGATTTTTAAGCTAATTGTTAACACCCATGTTAATAATTAGGTCATTGCTCAATACCCAAGTTCTCGCGACGGCGGTTCGCGTCAATCCGCGCGGCGACCAGGCCATGCGCATGCGGTTTTGGAGTGGAATCACGCGCGAGAACGAAAAATGGGTCAAGCTGGCGCTTGGCCATTTTTTGGCGTGACGGAAGTATCGCAACCACGCGCCTTCCCCTCCAAAGCCCGGTCGCACAGCCCAATCACCGCGCTTGCGTGGCTGCTTTTGGAGCTGCCGCTATAGTGCAATTGGGGGATTGATTCGGTTTCAGCTGTCCCACGGTTAATGGTTTCAATTTACCTGTGTCTATATGCAGTACATTTCTCTAACGGCTTGTTGTTAAAGGATTTTTTGGAATTTCTATGATTGACGTCAAACGCAATGTTCGCCTTATGTCGCAGGTTTTGCTGCGTACTTTCGCGTTAGGCGGCGGATGACATGCCCGAATATCGCTCTCACTTTGACCTACCGCCGACCCAGCTTGAGCGGGCCGACCTAACAGCACTTGACCAGTTGCTTTCCGATGGCATCCCCTTAAATCCCTACACCAAGTACACGGTCAAACGCGGGGACGTTTCCTACAGTGCTTGTATGTTACGGGTGCTGGGGCAAAAGGGACTCTGCAGTGCATCGGCCACGAGGACCGACCAGTCGAGAACTCTCCAGCCCCAGCAACTCAACGTCGATAAGGAACTGCGCGTTGGCCGTTTTCCAAAGGCTGCCAAAC
>JANNEZ010000293.1:0-3787 GCA_031379255.1 Rhodoferax sp.
CCTCAAGGACACCATCGACGTCATGATGCAGACCTTCACCATCATGGGCGGGATCATTGCAGAGAAGGAACTGGCCTTTGCCGACGTCGTGGTCGAACCGGACATATCCGCTCTAAATTCGGCAAACTTCGAATCGCGCAACCAGGCCATCATCGAAGGCGAAAAGGCGGGGCTTCAGGCGCTTATGAAGCTGAAAGAGAAAATCGCCGCCTACTACGAGGCGAAAAACGCCCAAGCCGTGCAGGAGTAGGCGAGGGGTTCGCGAAAGACAAAATGCCACCGCAAGGGCGGCATTTTTTTGGTGCGGCGTCACCTGGGCTGATACCTAATTTCGAGTCGCATACTGCTACAGCAGTTGTAATTTACAACCCACACCGCGCAAACTCGCATGAATACTGGATATGGGTTCGAAAGCGCTCGCGAGGCAAACAGAGAAAACATCGAAGAGAGAGGCCGCCAACTTGCCGGAACTGGCGCGGTCGTGGGGATGTCGCGCGCGCGGCAATGGCACGGAACCGCGCCAGCACTGGCGTTCCGGGCAAAAAAATCCCAGCCGATAGGGGCGGGGGTTTTTGGTAAATGGTGGTTGAACTCGGAACCGAACCCGCGTCCTCTTCCCAAGCAGGAAAGCAAGGTTTCGGGCTTAGGGGTGCTTTTTTGAACTCATGGCAATTGCGGTGGTTGCAAATGCGAATGAGTCTCGTTTATAATTTTCGGTATGAGTTCGCCATCCCAACCTCCGACACCGACCAAGTCCCCTCGCGACCAGTGCTTGGGGACGACCTGCGGCGATGTCGTCCATTCCCGCTGCTTGCAGATCGCGAGCACTGATTTGTTCCGTGATCGGCGGGAGTTGGAAATTGTGCATGACGGGTGTATTTACCGATTGCGTATCACGTCCACAGGGAAGCTGATTCTGACGAAGTAAGCAAAAAAACCAATCCCTGCACCAGCCAGCCACCGCCAGCCAGTGCCTAAATCTGATTTAGGAAGCACTATGTTGAGCAAAATAAAATTCGCGTTGGCACTGAGCCTGGCTTGGGGAATTGTTCCAACCATGGCAACGGCCCAGCAAGCCCCGGACACCGAGGGCGCTGTCATACGATTGGATGAGATTACCGTCAGTTCCACACGTAGCGAGCGACGGGTGGACAAAGTGCCCAATACCGTCACGGTGACGCCCACTGCCAAGATTGAGCAGGATGGCGCACGAGACATCAAGGATGTCTTCCGCGATGAACTAGAAGTGACCGTACGTGCCGTCCCCAGGCGCTTCACAGCGGCTGGCGCTGCCACGGGGCTTGAGGCAAACGAGGGCATCAATATCCGTGGTCTTGAAGGCAATAAGGTGCTGATGATGGTTGATGGCATACGTGTGCCAAAAAGCTTTTCGTTCGGATCATTTGCCACCGGGCGCGGTGACTTTCTTGACGTTGATGGCATCAAGACCGTTGAAGTGCTGCGCGGCCTCGCTTCCACTCAGTTTGGTAGCGATGGCTTGGCTGGTGCGGTCAGTTTCCAAACGCTCGACCCTAGCGACCTTCTAAAGCCGGGGCAGTCCATCTATCGCTTCGCATCCGCGCCTCGACTCGTGCGGTGACATGGTTTTGCAGTCCAAACCAGCCCTTTAACGGAGACATTGCCATGTGCGACCACAACGTTAATCTACCCCTTGCCGTGCATTTTGGGGAACCATGTCCAAGCGTCGGAACCCAGCCATCGACGGGATCAAGTAGGAGGCGGCTTTGGGATTTGCCGCATCAGTGCCACTGTCCGGTGGTTGGGGTGTGCTTCCCACTGGATACCTTGCGGCGTCTGGTGAACAAGACTTTGGGTGGCAAAGCCATGGCCGACGACTACGAAGTGCATGTGGGCGCTGTCGCGGAGTGCGTGCATCGCAACCGGCTGTCTGAGCGGATGCAAGATGAATTGGAAAGACGCTATGGGCGCGAGGTCAAAGCCTACAGGATGGCTAAGACAACGAAAGCTCTGGCGGACCTGTGGGCCACTGCCATGCGGCAGGGTGATGTGGCGGGTGTATTTTGGGCTGCGCTGACGCACCCTCGTTGCGATGACATATTGCAGGAAGTGCTGTGCCGAGACATGCACATGCTCCAGCACCAAGCAGGAGCGACGGTGCGAATAGACATTGCCAAGTTCAATGCCTTGATGGATGAAAACGCAGCCCTGACCAGGGAGCTGGGCAAGGTGCAAGAAAAAAGCACCCGCCTGCTATCAGATAAAAACGCGAAAATCGAACGACTGAATGCGCAGATCATGCAACTCCGTGCCGAAAGCGTGGCCAAGGACAGCCGTCTTACCTTTCTGTCGGAAGACATGATCGCCTTGAAAGCATCAATTCCCGGTTTCGATGCGGGCATGCGCCTGCAAAAGAAAGTAGAGCAGATGACGGCCCGCCTGTCCGGACTTGAAGGGCAGAACACGGAGTTGCGGCAACAGCTGGCCTGTGCCACGAAATCGCTGGATGCGCTGACTGCTGAGTCATCGAGTCCAGTGAAAACAGATGCACCGGCGCGACTGCAGCCACGTATTTCACCCGTCACAGTGTACTTGCATCAGAAAACTGTACTGTGCGTCGGAGGGCGAAGCGGCAGCATCGCCAACTATCGCGACCTTGTGGAACGTGTCGGCGGCAGGTTCGCGCACCATGATGGTGGCTTGGAAGACAGCCAAAGCGTGCTCGATGCCAGTCTGGCGGCGGCAGATTTGGTGATTTGCCAGACAGGCTGCATCAGTCACAACGCCTACTGGAAGGTCAAAGACTTCTGCAAACGCACTGGCAAACGTTGCGTATTTGTGGAGAACCCCAGTGCATCTTCACTGGTTAGAGGTTTGGAGCAAATATCTGGCCATGACACGGGTGTGATTCAGTAGGAGAATGCTGCCGTGTTGCAGATTGACCCAAAGCCGTGAGCTGCCGCCGACATTGTTTTTTTAACCTCTGTAGGAGAGCGATATGGAAGACGCGAAAAATCAAGTTGCAATTGATGCCCTCAATCGCATCATGGAGTTGGAATTGGCCGGTGTGGTCAAGTACACCCATTACTCATTGATGGTGTATGGCTATAACCGCATTCCCATCGTGTCCTGGCTCAAGGGTAATGCCGAGGAAGGTCTCGGACATGCCCACAAGGCAGGGGAACTCGTGACTTTATTAGGTGGTCATCCGTCGTTAAAAATCGGTGCCCTTCTGGAAACTGAGAAACACGATATTGGCGATATTCTGCGTGAAAGCCTGGAGCACGAAAAAGGTGCCCTAGCAGCTTATTACGACCTGCTCAGAATCGCAGAGGGCAATTCAATCTTGCTGGAGGAATATGCCCGAGAAATGATCGTCCAGGAGGAATTGCATCTCGATGAAGTAAATAAGATGCTGCGCAAACCAGGTGCGATTCAACCGTTCGTTTGAGAATGCGCGAGTTGTCGCAGCATGGGTTTCGCATTCTTTCCTTATGATATGTGCGGCCTGCCATTTCCACAAATCCGACTGAATGGACGATATTGACACAGCGATCGAGGTAGGCCGCTACGTCGGCATTGCGGCTTCGGATTCTCGGCGACGCACAAGCCCATGCGGCACTTTGCCGCTGCCATAGATTAGACAAGAGCGCCGAGCCCTCCGTGAACAGGTCTCGCGGTCAGGGCATCGAGCAGCGTGCCGGGCGTGTTTCAGCCGGTCAAATTCAATAATCGCGAATACGTGGACGGCGGACTGGTCAGCCCCGTGCCCGTCAAGACTGCGCGCGACCTGGGCGCCGACGTCATT
>JANNEZ010000298.1:0-17561 GCA_031379255.1 Rhodoferax sp.
ATGGCCACACCTGTGAGGTACCAGGCCTCGGCGCCACCGCCCATGGTAGCCAGCAGGCGGGGCAAAACACCCACCCGTTTTGACACGTCTTCTGCCAGCCCAAAAAGCAGCGCGGGAACGCCCGCCAGCAACATGGGGCCCAATATCTGGCGCAGGGCGGCGTTGGCAGTGAGCCAAGCTGCGAGCAAACCGGCTGTAATGGCAATGCCGCCAATGCGCGGCGTAGGCTGCTGATGGTGTTTCTGAATGCCGTCGATTCCATCCAGGCTGAAGCGACCATGCCACTTCTGGGTGGCGATCAGACCGACGCCTGCGAGCACTGTGACGGCGAAGACGGCCAAATGTGCCTGCATGGCGCTGGCCGGTCAGCGGCGCCCGAGCGCTGTGGAAAAGGAACGCCTGAGGCTCGACAGCTTTTGGGCCGATTCCGGATGCTGGCCGGCCCCACGCCATGATTGGCGTACGAAAACAAAGACCAGCAGTAGCATGCCTGATGCAAGCGTTGTCAGGATGGCAATAATTGCTTTCTTGGGCTTGCTTTTCTTGTCAGGAGGCAAGGCCACGTCAACCACCTGGATCACTGTCCCTTCCCTGGCTTCATCTGTTTTGGCCACTTCGAACTGGCGGGCAAAAAATTCAAACAGTGACTCAAAATATTTGACATCGCGATACCGGGCCAGATAGTTCGCATCTCCAGCGCCTGAAGGCGAGGGTCGGGTTGACGATTCGGCCTTGGCAAGTTGAGCCCGAAGCGCTGAAATCTCGATTTGCGCTTGTTTGAAGTCGGGGGCTGATTCCGCAAGGAAACCACGCAGGCTCGTTAGTTTGATGTCCTGAGCGGCAATGCGCGCTTGCAACTCGGCCACGAGCCGGATGGACGCGTCCGGGCTTTGACGCAGCACCGAGCTGTTGACGCCACTGGCCCTCAAGGCCTCCTCTGCCGCAGCCAGTTTCCCCCGGATTTCAGACAGTTGTTTTTCAAAGAAAACACGGCGGTACTGGGCTTCAGTGATGGCGAGGCGCTTCAGCAAATTGCCAAGCTCATCAATATAACCATTGGCGAGGCTGGCAGCAAAGGCAGGGTCCTTGTCGTCCACTTCGACGGTGATCAAACCATCTTTGCCGGAGACGAATCGGCTGGTGGCTGCGAGCTCCTTCAACGCGTCAGATTTGTAATCGGCCTTGTACCGCTCGATCAGTTTGAAGCGACCTATCAAGGCGTGCCCAACAGACTCGCTCGCCAGGAACCCCAAAAACTGGTCATTGGGATTTTTGAGCCCGGTGGCAGCACCTGCCAGGCCACCCAACGCGCCCAGGCTTTGCAACATCATTTGCGCGCTGCCTTGACCGGGCAAGGGCGGCATGAATCGGGTGGTGGCAGTGAACGTCGGCTGGACGGCAAAGGTGATGGCCAGCGCCAGCAAACCCGCAGCCAGCGGCAGCAGCACCAGCAGGCGCAGGTTGTCTGCCACCACCTGCAACAGGTCCAGCAGGTCAACCTCATCGTCTTTGAGGTCGCCCGCCGCCGCTGTGGCTGGCGGAATGCTTGAGTCAGGCATAACTTTAGAGCTTGCTCACAGCCCGGATGGCCGCAACGCCAAGGCCGAAGTTGGAGAGGATTTGCGTCCAGTCTTTGAAGACGCGGGTCACCAGGTTGTAGCGGCTTTCGCGGTCAAGCTGGGCGGGCACCACCACGGTGTCGCCGGGCATGACCTTGAGCGACTCAAAGCCGTTGCCAAAAAAGCCGCCATGGTCACGCCGGGCGATGATGGTGCCGTCGGCACGCAGCACAAAGGCTTGGTCGGGCTCGGCGTCTTCGGTCAAACCGGCTGATTTGATGACGTCTTGCACGGTTTTGCCGGGCTTGAAGATCACCACGTTTTCATTGTTCACAGATCCAAAGGCCCCCACATGGCCGGGCGTTGGCGGCACCAAAATGCGGTCGCCGTCTTCCAGGGGCAGGGCGGGCAGGTCGGCCAGGCTGCGGGCCTGGGTGTCCAGCTCAAGCGCCAGGCGGCCATTGCTTTTGAAGGAGCGCAGGCGTTCGACCTGGCTTTTGAGCTGGGCCTGTTGCTGCTGTTGCACCAGTTGCGCCTGCGCTGCGTTTTCAACGTTTCTGTTGGAGACAGCCACACCGGCCTGGGATTGCAGTTGGGCTTCCAGCCGGCGGATCAGCGCGTCCAGGTTTTCCTGCTGGCGGCTGCGTACAGACTCGCGGCTGAGCTCCGCGCCAAACAGGTAGGCCTGGGCGGTCAGGCCACCCACACGCGCCAGAAGCTGCGGCAAAGTCTCGCCCGGCAGTGTCTGGTAAACGCCGGGGGTGGCCACTTCACCTTCAACGCGCACCAGGCGCGACTGCCGGTCTTGCGGCACACGCAAATCGGTCTGGCTCAAGATGGTGACCACGTCGCCGGCTTGAAGGGGCAGGTTTTGCGAGGCGTCTTTTTGCAGCACGGCCCGGCCCAGGTTGAAGGGGATCAATAGGTTGGTCAGGGTGTTGCGGTCCAGCCGCTCGATGACGGCGTAGTCCCAGTTGATCTGGTCGGCCTGGCCGCGAATCCGGGCGGTGACGCCGCTGCCGGCGTTTTGGGCGGCTTCGGCGTTTTGCACCAGCAGGTTTTTGCGCCGGTAATAGTCGCCGGTGATCAGGGCGTCGCGCTCGGGGATCAGGTCCAGCACCTTCATGCCCTCAAACCAGCGGTAGCGCAGGGGCGCAGCCACCGCGCCTTGCAGGGTGACCGCGTTGGCAAAGGCGGGGCTGATGCCCAGCAGCGTGAGCACGTCGCCGTCACGCAGGGGCTGGCGCAGGCCTTGCTCGTTGAGGATGACGTCGAGCACCTGGCGGGGCGGGTTGCTCTCAGGCACGATGCGCTCAAGCAGAGCTTTTTGCGCGGTGGCCAGGGCCGGAACGCCGCCGCCCAGTGCCAGTATGTCTGCCACGCTGGAGCCGGGCGATTTCAGCTCGTAAATAGCGGCCTGGTCAAAAGCGCCGGTCACGGCAACCCGCGGGCCCACGGGTGATATGACGATGATGTCGCCTGACGCCAGCTGCAGATCGCGCGACTTGTCGCCACGGGCGATGAAGTCATAAAGGTCGAGTGTGCTGACGGTGCGGCCGCCGCGCTTGAGCTCGATGTTGCGCATGGAGCCATTGGCACTGGGGCCACCGCTGGCAAACAGGGCGTTGACCAGCGTGCTCAGACTGGAGAGGTGAAAGGTGCCGGGCCGCTGCGCCTGCCCCACCACGTACACCTGAATGCCGCGCAGCCGCCCCAGGCTGGCGTTGGCCTGGAAGTTGGTGAGCACTTTGCCCAGGTGGCCG
Organism: Rhodoferax sp.; assembly: GCA_031379255.1. GTDB lineage: Bacteria > Pseudomonadota > Gammaproteobacteria > Burkholderiales > Burkholderiaceae_C > JANYCG01. Next base: position 3,323 of record JANNEZ010000298.1, read on the forward strand.
CGCAGGGTTTTGTCAAGGTCGCGCACCGCAACGCCCGCCAATGTGACCACGCCGACTCTGGGGATGTTGACCTGGCCGTTGCGGTCAATGACCAGGCTGGCGTTGAAGTCAAGCGGGCCCCACACCTGAAGCTGGACTTCGTCACCGGGCCCGAGCAGGTAGTCGGCTGGAGCCGGCAGCATGTTGTCTGCCGCATAGGCCTGGGGGGCGTCAAACAGGTCGCGCCCGTACGTGGGCAGCAGGCGCCCGGTGGTTTCCTGCACGTAACGCTGGAACTGCGTGGGCGCGGAAGTCCTGGCAGGCGGGGCTTTGGTGATGTCTGGCGCGGGCTCGCTGGCTGCCTTGGCGCCATCTGGCGCTGCGCCAGCCTGCTGCGCTGCCGGCTGATAACTTTGGCTGCGAAGGGTGTTGAGCAGGTTGGTGGCCGGGGCTGCGTCTGCCGCCGCTGCCGGCGCAGTGCCGATGCTGCTGCCCATGGTGGCGCCCGTGGTGCTAACACTTCCAGAAAACTGGGCCTGGGCGCCGCCAATGAAGGCGAAGCCCAGTGTGGCCGCAATGACAAGATTGAAACGGGTGGAACGCATGTATTTGGAAGGGCTTAACGGACGGCGCGCAACTGGCGGACGGCAGCTTGGGCAAGCTCCGGACTGGAGCTGCCAAAACGCCGGTCGCGCGAACCAAACCAGTCGATGGCTTCGTCCAGCACTTTCGCAGAAAAACCGGGCCAGAGCACGTCGGTGAAAAACATTTCGGTGTAGGCCATCTGCCACAGCATGAAATTGCTGACGCGGGACTCGCCGCCAGTGCGGATCAATAAATCAGGCTCGGGCGCGCCGGACAGACTGAGGTGGGGGCGCAGACTCTCTTCGTCGAGGCTGTCGAGCGGTAAACCCGGGTTGGCCGCCTGCCAGGCCTTGACCCCCCGCACGATGTCTTGCCGCCCGCCGTAGTTGGCGGCAATGGTCAGGTTGATGGTGTCGTTGTGGGCGGTGTTGGCCTCGGCGTCGCGGATCAGGGCCTGAATGCGCTTGTCAAAGCGGGAGGCGTCGCCGATGACACGCAGGCGCACGCCTTTGCTGTTCATGTCTTTGACTTCTTTTTGCAGGTACAAAGCCAGAAGGCCCATGAGGCTGGAGACTTCCTCTTGGGGCCTGCGCCAGTTTTCAGTGCTGAAGGCGAACAAGGTGAGGTAAGGCACGCCGCGGTCAGAACAATCTTGCACAATGCTGCGCACTTTGCGGGCGCCGCTGGCATGGCCAATTGCAATGGGCAGGCCATGCTCGCGCGCCCAACGGCGGTTGCCATCCATGACGATGGCAATGTGTTGCGGCACGAGCTTGCCAGTGCCTGAAGCAGTGGCTGACAAAGTGGCTGACAAAGCGCTACTCCCTTCCCTGGATACTATTTTTTTGGGGAATTCGATGGTGCCGGAGAGATGAATCGAACACCCGACCTTCTCATTACGAATGAGCTGCTCTACCGACTGAGCTACACCGGCACAAGCTTTCCATTATAACTTTGATACGCGCCTGTCGGTCGCGCCAGGGTGTTATTGAAGGTCAAACGCGGGCAGTTTTTTGGCAACTGGCAAATTCTTCAGGGTGGCGTAAACCGGGATGCCGTCTTTGTATTTGGGGTAGTCCTCGCCCTGGATCAGCGGCGTCAGGTAGCGTCGGCAACGCTCGGTGATGCCAAAACCGTCGGCAGTGATGAAGTTGCGCGGCATGAATTTCTCGACATTGGCGACTTTCGACAGCGGCGCCGAGCCAATTTTGTACCGGTAGGGGATGTCGCTGACGCGGTCTATGGTCGGCATCACGGCGTTGTGGCCCTTGAGCGCCAGTTGCACCGCCTTTTTGCCCAGTTCATAGGCCTGCTTCACGTCGGTTTTGGAGGCAATGTGCCGGGCTGAACGCTGCAGGTAGTCGGCCACCGCCCAATGGAACTTGTGGCCCAGCGCCTGTTTGACCATATTGGCCACCACGGGTGCCGCGCCGCCGAGCTGGGCGTGCCCGAACGCGTCGCGCGTGCCTTGCTCGGCGAGGAATTTGCCGTCGGGGTAGTGGCAGCCTTCAGACACCACCACGGTGCAGTAGCCATGCGACTTGACCAGGGTCTCGACCCGTTTCAGGAATTTGCCTTCATCGAACTCGATTTCAGGGAACAGCACCACCACCGGAATGCCCTGCGATTCGATCAGGCCACCCGCAGCGGCGATCCAGCCGGCATGGCGGCCCATGACCTCCAGCACAAACACCTTGGTGGAGGTTCTGGCCATGGAGCGCACGTCAAATGACGCCTCCAGCGCCGACACCGCCACATATTTGGCGACCGAGCCAAAACCGGGGCAGCAGTCGGTGATGGGCAGGTCGTTGTCCACCGTCTTGGGCACGTGGATCGCCTGCAGCGGGTAGCCCATGCTGTTGGACAGCTGGCTGACTTTGAAGCAGGTGTCTGCCGAGTCGCCGCCGCCGTTGTAGAAAAAGTAGCCGATGTTGTGGGCCTTGAACACCGCGATCAGGCGTTCGTATTCGCGCCGGTTGGCGTCCAGGGACTTCAGCTTGAAACGGCAGGAGCCAAAAGCGCCGGCGGGCGTGTAGCGCAGCGCGGCGATCGCGGCTGCCGACTCTTTGCCGGTGTCGATGAGGTCTTCGGTCAACGCGCCGATGATGCCATTGCGCCCGGCATAGACCCTGCCCATGGTGGCGGCGTTGGCGCGGGCGGTTTCTATCACGCCGCAGGCCGAGGCGTTGATGACGGCGGTGACCCCGCCCGACTGCGCGTAAAAAGCGTTTCTCCTGGCCATGGTGTCAATCTCCCTGGTGTGTCAATTCAGATTCAGGCGTCTGCCCCGGCCAGAGCGCGGGTGATGACTTCGCGCACATCCTTGCTCAAATCGGATTTGGCGGCCACGCGTTTGATGGCTTCGTGCGCGGCGCTGCGGTAGGTTTCGGACAGGCGGCTCCAGCGGTCCAGAGCGCGCGCCAGCCGGGCGGCGACCTGGGGGTTGAAGGCGTCGATCTCCATCACGCGCTCGCTCCAGAACACATACCCGGCGGCGTCTTGCCGGTGGAAGGCGCCGGGGTTGGCGCTGCAGAAGCTGAAGATCAGGCTGCGCGCCCGGTTCGGGTTTTGCAGGTTGAAATCCGGGTGGGCCATGAGCTGGCGCACGACCGGCAGCACATGGCCATTGCGGTCTGTGGCGCCGCCTTGCAAGGCAAACCACTTGTCGAGCACCAGCGCTTCGCCTTTGAACATCTGGTGGAATTGGCGCAGCGCTTCTGCCGCCAGGTCGTGCCCCGAGCTGATCAGCGCGCCCAGGGCGTTGCTGCGGTCGGTCATGTTGCTGGCGCTGGTGAAACGCTGCATGGCCGTTTGCGGCCAGGTGGCGTCGCCGCTGTCCCTGTCGCTTAGACGCGCCGCCAGGCACAACTGGCTCAGGGCCAGGCCCGTCAGGCTGCGCCGGCCCGCAGAGGCGGCGTCGGGGGTGTAATTGCCGCTGTCCTGGTGCGTGGTGAATGCCCACTCCCAGTCGGCCTGCAGCGCCGTGGCGAGCTGCTCGCGCATCGCCTCGCGCACCGCGTGCACACGCTGCGGGTCAACCACATCCAGCTGTTCTGCGATATAGGTTTCAGACGGCAGGGTGAGCACCAACTCCTTGAAAGCCGCATCCAGAGCGGGGCTGCGCAGTACCGAGCGCAGCGCGGAAATACACGCATCATCCATTGGCCCGGGTCTCGCAGACGGATCGCCAACAGCTATTTCCTTGAGGGCAGACCGCAGCATCAGCCGTTGCCCGGCCTCCCAGCGGTTGAAGGCGTCAGAGTCATGCGCGAGCAGGTGGCGCAAGTCGGCGTCGGAGTAATCGATCTCCAGTGTCACCGGCGCCGAGAAGCCGCGCAGGATGGACGGCACCGGCGCCAAGGGCACATTGGCAAAGCTCAGGGTTTCACTGGCCTGCGTCATCACAAAGACCCGCGAGCCCGCGCCCGGCACCGACTCTTCGGCCAGTTGCAGAGGGATGTCGCGGCCTTGCGAATCAATCAAGCCGATTTCCAACGGAATCACAAACGGCTGTTTCGCCGGCTGCCCCGGTGTGGGCGGGCAGGTTTGGCTGAGCGCAAGCCGGTAAACCTGGGTGGCGGCGTCGTAGTCGCCCACAGCCTTCACATTCGGCGTGCCGGCCTGGCTGTACCAGAGCTTGAACTGGGGCAGCAAGTGGCCCAGGTCTGATTGCACGTTGGCGTCAGCCATCGATTGGGCAAATTCGTCACAGGTGACGGCCTGGCCGTCATGGATGCCGAAATACAGCGCCATGCCACGGGCGAAACCGTCCCGGCCCACCAGCGTCTGCATCATGCGCACGACTTCAGCGCCTTTTTCGTAGATTGTGACGGTGTAGAAATTGTTGATTTCCAGGTAGCTGTCTGGCCGTACCGGGTGCGCCATCGGCCCCGCATCCTCCGGAAACTGGGCTGTGCGAAGGACCCTCACATCTTCGATGCGTTTGACCGCGCGGGCCGACGGCTCCCTGCACAAGTCCTGCGAAAACTCCTGGTCCCGGAACACCGTGAGGCCTTCCTTCAGGCTCAGTTGAAACCAGTCACGGCAGGTGATGCGGTTGCCCGTCCAGTTGTGGAAGTACTCATGGCCCACCACGCTTTCGATGTTGGCGTAGTCTGCGTCGGTCGCCGTGGCCTGGCTCGCCAGCACGTATTTGGTATTGAAGATGTTCAGGCCCTTGTTTTCCATGGCGCCCATGTTGAAGTCGCTGGTGGCGACGATCATGAAACGTTCGAGGTCCAGAGGCAAATTGAATCGCGCTTCATCCCAGGTGACAGAGGCCATCAGGGAATTCATCGCGTGTTCGGTTTTGTCGAGGTCTCCCGGGCGCACATACACCTGCAGCAGGTGGTCTTTTCCGTTGCGGGAAATGATGCGCTGCTCCCGGCAGACCAGTTGCCCCGCAACCAGGGCAAACAGGTAACACGGCTTTTTGTGCGGATCGACCCATTTGGCAAAATGCCGTCCAGCATTTTCCGCGCCGGGCAGGTCACCGTGGTCGACCAGATTGCCGTTTGACAACAGCACCGGGTATTTGGCCTTGTCAGCCTTCAAGGTCACGCTGTAGAGGGCCATCACATCCGGGCGGTCCAGAAAATAGGTGATGCGCCTGAATCCTTCCGCCTCGCACTGCGTGAAAAACGACCCGTTGCTGACATACAGGCCCATCAGCTTGGTGTTTTTGGCCGGGTTGCAGGTGGTGAATATTTCCAGGTCAATGGTGTCGTTGCCTTCCGGCAGGTTCTCCAGCACCAGCTGTTTGCCGTCCATCCTGAACGAGGTTCCTTGGCCGTTCACGAGAACACGCGCCAGATTGAGATCTTCACCGTCCAGGCGCAAGGCTTGGGCGGGGGCTACGGCATTGCGACGCAGGCGCATCTTGTTCAGAACCCTTGTCTTGGCGGGGTCAAGGTCAAACGTCAGATCAACCGTGTCGACGAACCACGCCGGCACTGTGTAGTCTTCGCGGCGCGTTACCGCAGCAGCGCCTTCACCATCACGAATAAGCAACATTCAAAGTCTCCAGGAATTTCTTATCGAGCAATTCATCAAAGTTTCGGGCATGCGCTAAAACGTGCGGGCCCGACAATTCAGCTGGCGTGTAACTGGTGCAAATCGCCACCGCTTGCATGCCGGCCCGGCGCGCCGCTTCAATGCCGAAGGGTGCGTCCTCAAAAACAACACAGCGCCCGGGCGCCGCATTCATCCTCCTGGATGCTTCCAGAAATATCGCGGGCTCGGGCTTCCCGGCCAGACCTTCGTCGCCGCCCACCACGGCGTGGGGCGTGAAGGGCAGCTGCAGGCGCGAAAACGCAAACGCGATGTTGTGTTTGTCACCGGCGGTGCCGACGCCGATTTTCAATGCGCTGGCAAACGCCTGTTGGGAGAAGACCCTGAACCCGGCGACTTCGGAAAATACCGGCGCAAACAGCTCGCGGTAAATGGCTTCCTTTTCAGCGATCAGTGCCCAGGCTTCTTCGTCTCCGACCTTGCGGCCAAACAGCTCGTTCAAGCATTCCGCGCCGGTTCTGCCGGTCGTGCGCGCAAGCAAATCGGCAAGATCGATGGTGACGCCGTGGCGGCGGGTGAATTCGATCCAGCTTTTGGCGTGAAAAGGCATGGAGTCGATCATGGTGCCGTCCATGTCGAAAATCAACGCTTCGGTGTCTGCCATAGCGCTCATTTCAAACGCCTTGTTTCAGTGATGCTTCGATGAAGGGGTCGAGATCGCCGTCCAGCACCTTTTGCGTGGCCGAGGTTTCGTAGTTGGTGCGCAGGTCCTTGATGCGGCTGTTGTCCAGCACGTAGCTGCGGATCTGGTGGCCCCAGCCGACATCGGTCTTGGTATCTTCCAGTTTTTGCTGCGCTTCCTGCTGCTTGCGCAGCTCGAAGTCGTACAGCCTTGACCGCAGGCGCTTCCAGGCCACATCGCGGTTGCTGTGTTGGCTGCGTCCGTCCTGGCACTGCACCACGATGCCGGTGGGCAGGTGGGTGAGGCGCACGGCCGAGTCGGTCTTGTTGATGTGCTGGCCGCCGGCGCCGCTGGCGCGGAAGGTGTCGGTGCGCACATCGGCCGGGTTGATGTCAATCTCGATCGAATCATCGACTTCGGGGTAGACAAACACGCTGGCGAAACTGGTGTGGCGCCCGCCAGACGAATCGAAGGGCGACTTGCGCACCAGCCGGTGCACGCCGGTTTCGGTGCGCAGCAGGCCAAAGGCGTATTCGCCTTCGACCTTGATCGTCGCGCCTTTGAGGCCCGCCGTGTCGCCGGCGGTTTCGTCTTCCAGCGTGGCCTTGAAGCCTTTGCGCTCGGCGTAGCGCAGGTATTGGCGCAAAAGCATGCTGGCCCAGTCGCAGGCTTCGGTGCCACCGGCGCCGGCCTGGATGTCCAGAAACGCGTTCAGCGGGTCGGCCGGGTTGTTGAACATGCGCCGGAACTCCAGCTGCTCGACGGTGGCCGCGAGTTTGGCGGCATCGGCGTCGATGGTCAGCAGGCCGGTTTCATCTCCTTCTTCTTTCGACATTTCATAGAGTTCGAGGTTGTCTGACAGCTCGCTGGCAAGCCGGTCCAGCGTGCCGACCACGTCGTCGAGTGATTTCTTTTCTTTGCCCAGCTCCTGGGCGCGTTTGCCGTCGTTCCAGACCTTGGGGTCTTCCAGCGACGCGTTGACGGTTCTCAGCCGCTCTGCTTTGGCAGGGTAGTCAAAGATACCCCCGTAACTCTTGCGTGCGTGCGCTCAAGTCTGTGAGCCGGGTGCCAATTTGGTTGATGCGTTCTGCGTCCATGGGGGGCCTTGAAAGTAGGGTGTGCCGCTGTGTGCACGAAACCGGCTATTTTCGCACGCCGCCACTTTGCCGGATTCAGCCCGTTTTGCCTCTGGATTCAGGCCGCAAAATCTTCAATCAGCCGGGCCAGCTGGTGCGGCTGGTCGTGGTGCAGCATGTGCCCGCAATCGGTCATCTTGATGCGTTTGAGGTCAGGCACGCTGTTGAGCCGCTCGTGGAACTCTTCCAGTGTGAACCGGGTTTTGTACCAGACCTCCATGGAGTTGTCGCTGGCTTCGACGAAAAGGGTGGGGGCGGTGTTGGAGGCGTACAGGGCCAGAACTTCTTCGACACGGATCAGCAAAGCGCCCATGATCTTGTGCGCCGCATCGCCCAGAATTTCCCACTGGCCTTGGGGGTTTTCGGCTGCCCAGTGGTGCGCCAACCAGATCGCGCGGTCGCGCCCGGCCTGGTCGCGCGCCAGGCGCGGGTTGGTTTTCATCAGGCGCAGGGCCACGCCGTCGGCGCCGTCATACGGCTTCAGGCCCATTTCGCCGCGCCTGAAGGCCTTGAGCTCGTCCATCCAGGTTGAAAGGCGTTTGGGCGCGCTGCTTGGGCGCATGGCCGGGGTGCCAAAACCTTCCAAATTGATCAATCGGCGGATGCGCCCGGGCCGCGCGCCGGCGTAATGCATCACCACATTGCCGCCCAGGCTGTGGCCCACCAAATCAACCTTTTGATCCTTTGCTGTGTAGTGGTCGAGCAAAAAATCAAGGTCGGCCAGGTAGTCGGCGAACCAATAGTTGTCCACCGGGTCGCCCTTTGTGAGGCCGTAACCGCGCCAGTCAGGGGCGATGATGTGGCGGCCCTTGACAAACTCGGGTGAAAACGCGTCCACCAGAAACTGGTAGGACGCGGCCACGTCCATCCAGCCGTGCACCAGCACCATCGGCGCGAGGTCTGGATTGGGCTCGCCCCACACACGGGTGTGGTAGCTCAGGTTGCGGATCGGGACAAATTCGCTTTTGGGAATGCGTTGGGCTTGGTACATTTGGCCGATGATAGATAAGCGCGCCATGGCCGTCAGTCAAAACAGGGACAAGCCTGCCGGTTCGGGCAGCGACCACTATGCCAGCCTGCATGCTGGTTTTGGCTGGCTTGTACCGGAGCGGTTCAACATCGCCGAGGTCTGCTGCAGGCGTTGGGCGGCGCGGTCAGACGCTTCCAAAAACATAGCTGTTTATGCCTATGGCGTGAGACCTTCAGGCCAAAAAGGCTTGAAATTTTCGTATACCGAGCTGCAACGGCAGGCCCACCGGCTCTCCAACGCGCTGGCCGCCCGGGGTGTCCGGCGCGGCGACCGTGTCGCCATCGTCATGCCGCAGCGCTTCGAGACGGCTGTGGCCTATATCGCCGTGTTGCAAATGGGCGCGGTGGCGATGCCACTGTCCATGTTGTTTGGCCCCGAAGCCCTGGAATACCGCCTGGCCGATGGCGGCGCCGTCGCGACGATCTGTGACAGCGAGGCGTTTGCCGCCTTGCTGGCCGCACGCGCCACTTGCCCATTGTTGCGGCACTGCCTGCGGGTGGAGCACACAGGTGCAGGTGAGGTGGCCGGCGTTGAAGCTGGCACCGACCCTGAGGCCAGCTATTCAGCGGCGTTGGCTGCGGCTTCCGATCAATTCGATCTGGTTGACACCCGGGCCGACGATGCCGCCGTGCTGATCTACACCAGTGGCACCACCGGCCCGCCCAAAGGCGCTTTGATCCCGCACCGCGCCTTGATCGGCAATATGACCGGCTTTGTGGCCAGCCAGAACTGGTTCGGCTTTGACGGCAAAACCAATGCGGCGACCGAAGCGGTATTCTGGTCCCCTGCCGACTGGGCGTGGACAGGAGGGCTGATGGACGCCTTGTTGCCCACGCTGTATTTCGGCCGCCCCATCGTCGCCTACAACGGCCGCTTCAGCCCTGACGTGGCGCTGCAACTGATGCAAGACTGCGCGGTGACGCACACCTTCATCTTCCCGACCGCGCTCAAGGCGATGATGAAAGCCTTCCCCGGCACCGCCAAAACCACGGTGCAACGGCAGTTCAAACTCAAACTGCAGGCCCTGATGAGCGCGGGCGAAGCAGTGGGCGACGCGGTTTTCGCCTACTGCGAACACCAGCTCGGCGTGCGCCCGAATGAAATGTTCGGCCAGACGGAAATCAACTACATCGTTGGCAATTGCGGGACGCACTGGCCCGCCAAACCCGGCAGCATGGGCCGGCCTTATCCGGGCCACAACGTCAGGGTGATCGACGACGCTGGCGAGGAATGTGCCGTCAACGAGCCGGGCGACGTGGCGGTCAACCGTTTTGACATCCACGGTGATCCTGACCCGGTGTTCTTCCTCGGCTACTGGAACAACGACGCGGCAACCCGCGCCAAATACACCAGAGACTGGTGCCGCACCGGCGACATCGCCACGCGTGACACTGACGGCTACCTCTGGTACCAGGGCCGCTCGGACGATATGTTCAAGGCGGCTGGTTACCGCATCGGGCCAGGCGAGGTGGAGAACTGTCTGGTGAAACACCCGGCCGTGGCAAACGCGGCGGTGGTGCCCAAACCTGATGCCGCCCGAGGCGCCGTCGTCAAGGCCTACGTCGTTCTGTCGCCCGATTTTGTGGCCGCACGCGCAGAATCGGCCAGGCGCGAGCGCCAATTTGATGACGACCTGATCGCCGAGCTGCAAGCCCACGTCAAGGGCAAACTCGCGCCCTACGAGTATCCCAAAGAGATCGAGTTCGTGGAGGCCTTGCCGATGACGACCACCGGCAAGGTGCAGCGCCGTGTGTTGCGCCTGCAGGAGGAGGAGCGGGCGCGGATGCCCGTGAAACCGTAAACTCTCGGCCTGCATCACCCCACGCCAGTTCACGCAAGCCCTTCCACCCCCATGAAAAACATCCAGCTCGGGCAAAGCGCCCTTTCCGTTTCGCCCATTTGCCTGGGCACCATGACCTTTGGCGAACAGGTCGATGAAGCCACCTCACACGCCATCCTTGACCGCGCGCTTGAGCGCGGCGTCAACTTCATCGACACGGCAGAGATGTATTCGGTGCCGACCCGCGCCGAGACCTATGGCGCAACGGAAAAAATCATCGGCAACTGGTTCGCCAGCCGCCCCGGCGCACGGCAAAAAGTGGTGTTGGCCAGCAAACTCGCCGGCCCCTCGCGCGGCATGGGCTGGGTGCGCAATGGCAGCAGCCAGGTGACGCAACAGGACATTGTGGATTCGTGCAACGCCTCGCTCAAACGCCTGCAGACCGACGTGATTGACCTCTACCAGATCCACTGGCCGGTGCGCCATGTGGCGGCCTTTGGCGCGGTGTATTTCGACCGGGCCAAAGACCTGCCGGTCACCCCCATTCTGGAGCAGCTGCAGGCGCTGGACGGCCTGGTGAAGGCCGGCAAAATCCGCGCCATTGGCCTTTCGAACGAAACGCCCTACGGCGTGCATGAGTTCGTGCGCCTGGCCGAGCAGCACGGCCTGCCGCGCGTGGCCACCGTGCAAAACCCGTATTGCCTGATCAACCGCACCATGGACAACGGGCTGGACGAAACCATCCACCGGCTGGGTGTGTCGTCCATCCCCTATTCCCCACTCGGCTTCGGCTTGCTCACCGGCAAATACGACGCAAGCGGCGCCGCCGGGCCCGGCGCTCCCATGAACGCGCGCATTGCCAAGTTTGAGTCGGTGCGCAAACAGCGCTGGGGCCGCGACGAGGCCCTCAACGCTTCGCGCCTGTACAACGCGCTGGCGCGAAGCAACGGCATGACGCCCACGCAGATGGCGCTCGCGTTCTGCTACACCCGCTGGCACGTGGCCAGCACGATCATTGGCGTAACCACACTGGCGCACCTGGATGAAAACCTGGACGCCTGGGGCACAACGCTGTCGCCAGAAGTTCTGGCCGAGATTGACAAAATCCGCTGGGCGCACCGGGACCCGGCGCAGTAATTTGCTGCTGATTTGGAAAACCTCCGGCTTTGCCAGGACATGGCGGCCCATTTGAAGAGGCCATTCACTCCATCGTGATATTCGCCGTTTTCACAATATCGCGGTACAGCGCTGCCTGAGGTTTGACGAACGCCGTCAGGTCGTGACCGCTCATGGGTGCGACGGTGATACCCGTTTCCGCCAGCTTCGCACGCACTTCGGGCTGGGCGACGGCTTCAAGCAATGCCTTCTCGAAAGCGGCCACGGTCGCCGCCGGTGTTCCTGCCTTCACGAACAGCCCCTGCCACAACGGCAGTGACAGGCCGTTGAACCCCTCTTCCTCGCCGATGCGTTTGACGTTCGGCAACTGCGGCGCCCGGACGACGTCCGACACTGAAAGTGCCTTGATCTTGCCATCTTTGAGAAACGGCATCGCCGTCGAGAGAACCAGCACCGCGCTGTTCACCTGGCCGCCGACGAGGTCGTTGGCGATTTGGGCTCCACCGCGGTACGGCACGTGCAGCATCTCGATCTTCGCCTGCTTGTTAATCAGTGATCCATAGAAATGTTGCATGGTCCCAATGCCGGGGCTGGCATAGTTGAAGCTGTCTTTGCCGCCCTTGCGCAAGGCGCTGACCAGATCAGACAGTGTTGCATGGGGCGAATTCGCGGGAACGGCAAATATCATCGGCAGCGTGGTCATGCGGCCTATTGGCAGCAGGTCTTTTTCCCAGTCGAGCTTGACCTTCGGGTTGACCATCGGCACGGAGACGGTGTCGGTGCCCCCCATATAAATGAGGTTGCCCTCGGCAGGCGCATTCAGCACCTTTTGCGCCGCCAGCATGCCGCTGGCGCCCGCGACATTCTCAATGACGACTGTGCGCCCAAGGCGCTTGGACAGTTCGGCGCCGACGACGCGGGCGACGAAGTCAGCGCTGCCGCCAGCAGAATAACCAACGACCAGCGAAATCGGCTTGTCCGATTGGGCATGGGACATGCCCGCCAATAGCGCGCCAGCCCCGAGCAAGGCGAGTTTGTTCAACAGTCTGCGTTCCATTTGAATACTCCAGGTTAGAGGGTGTTCTGTTGCGCCTTCCACGCGATGTGGTTGGTGTATTCGTATTATACGATACAATATGCATTGTATCAATAAATATTTGAAATGAGGCCACCATGAGCACAGGCATGTTCGAATCGTTCTTCTCCCGCCACTGGTTCAACGAAGAAGCCAAGGCCATCTGGGATGATGTGGCCACCCTGCAGGCGTGGCTCACGGTCGAGGCCGCGCTGGCGCGCGCCCAGGCTGAGCTGGGCAACATTCCCGGCGAGGCAGCGCAGACCATCGCGGCGAAGGCGCACGCCAGCGCGTTCGACCTTCAGCGCCTCTCAAAAGACATCGCGTTTGCCCAGCACCCCTTTGTTCCCGTGCTGCACCAGTACGAGGCGCTGTGCGGAGAGCCGGCGGCCGGCTTCATTCATTGGGGCGCGACCACGCAGAACATCTTTGACACGGCAGCCTCGCTGCAGATGTTCCAGTCGCACCGGGTGCTGGCCGGGCACCTTGACGCTGCCATCACCGCGCTGTGCAAGCTGGCCCAGAAACACGCTGCCACCGTGCAAGCGGGCCGGACCCATGGCCAGCACGCGTTGCCCATGACATTCGGCTTCAAGGTCGCCGGCTGGATCGACGAACTGGACCGTGACCGCACGCGCCTGAACGAGCGGCTGGCGCCGTCCTTCGTCGCCTGCCTGGGCGGCGCGATCGGCACCTTCGCGGCCATGGGCGACAAGGGCCGTGAAGTCGAAGCGCGGATGGCTGCGCACCTGGGGCTTGCGCCGGCCGGTTTGCCCATGCGCTCTTCCTATGACCGCGTGAGCGACTTCGTGTCGGCGCTGGGCTTGCTGGCGGGCACGGCGCAGAAGATCGCGCAGGACGTGGTTTTCATGCAGCGCACCGAGATTGGCGAAGTCGAAGAGGCCTTCCACATGGGCAAGGTAGGCAGCTCCACGATGGCGCAAAAGCGCAACCCGTCGTCCGCATTGATGCTGACAAGCCTCGCCCGCATGCTGCGCGCCCGCGTGCCGCTGGCGCTGGAAGCCATGGTGAGGATGGACGAGGGCGATTCTTCAGCGTCCAACGTGACGGACGTGCTGCTGCCGGAAATCGCCATCATCGCCGCGTCCATCGCCGAAACCCTCAGCAAGCTGGCGCAAGGACTCGTCGTGCATCCGGAGGCGATGCGGCGCAATCTCGGCCTGTCGAAAGGCCTGATCGCCTCGGAGGCGGTCATGATGCGCCTGACCGGACTGATGGGGCGACACGAGGCGCACCACCTGCTCTATGACGCCGCCCAGCGAACCGTGGCCGAGGGGGTGCCCTTCATGACGGCCATCACGGCGCATCCGATGCTGGCGAAGCGCGAGCTTCCGGCCGACTTGGCGCAGTCACTCGAAGCCAGCGCCTATACAGGCGAGTCGTCGGCCATCGCGACCGAAACCGCAGCGCGCGTGGCACGCGCGTGACAGGTTTGCCCCTCAGGATGGAGGCGCTGTCGATGCGCCTTCTCTCGCAACCACGGGCAGGAAGCGGACGCCGTAGGCCCGGGAGGAATCGGCCCAGCGCGAGCTGATCGCCTCATGCAAGTACTCGATTTGATCGGCCACGTTGCACCCGACCGTATCAAAGAAGTTTGCATGCTCGTTCACCAGGTCGGCGCGTCCCAGGAGCACAACACTCAGTTGTGAGGGCACGGCAAGGCCGATATCCGCCAGCAGCGGGCGGATTCTGGCGCAATCCTCGATCCCCCATGCCACAAGCGCCGTGAAAGGCAGCCGCCCCGAAGCATCCAGGCTCGCCTTCAAGATCCCGGCCAGAACGTTTTCGTAGTCTTCCTGTGGAAGGCCCGGCACGCTGATTGATT
>JANNEZ010000301.1:0-2501 GCA_031379255.1 Rhodoferax sp.
GAAGTGGGCTACGTGGGCAAGGATGTGGATGCGATCATCCGCGACCTGGCCGACGTTGCCGTGAAACAGACCCGCGTGGCCGAGATGGCCAAGGTGCGAGCGCGCGCTGAAGACGCCGCCGAAGAGCGCATTCTGGACATCCTCATCCCGGGTCCGCGCCACGATTCAAGCCAGGCGCAGGCGGGGGAAACCGCCGAAAGCGCGGCGCGCCAGAACTTCCGGAAAAAACTGCGCGAAGGGCAACTGGCCGACCGTGAAATCGAGATGGAAATGACCAAATCCGCGCCGCAACTGGAGATCATGGGTCCGGCCGGCATGGAAGAGATGACCGAGCAATTGCGCGGCATGTTTGGCCAGATGGGGCAAAACAAGCGCCAGACACGCAAGCTGACAATCAGCGAAGCAATGAAAGCCGCTGTCGACGAGGAAGCCGCCAAACTCGTCAACGAAGAAGAAATCCGCGCGCACGCGATCCACATGCTGGAGGAAAACGGCATTGTTTTCATCGACGAGATCGATAAGGTCACGTCGCGCAGCGAGGCCAGCGGCGCCGAGGTGTCGCGCCAGGGCGTGCAGCGCGACCTGCTGCCCCTGGTGGAAGGCACCTCGGTGTCGACCAAATACGGCGTGGTGAAAACCGACCACATCCTGTTCATCGCTTCGGGCGCCTTTCACCTGAGCAAACCCAGCGACCTGATTCCGGAGTTGCAGGGGCGGTTTCCCATCCGCGTCGAGCTGCAATCACTTTCGGTGCAGGACTTCGAAGCTATCCTCACACAAACCCATGCGTCTCTGGTCAAGCAATACCAGGCACTTCTTGCTACTGAAAATGTAGCGGTTGAATTCTCGAATGACGGCATCACGCGGCTTGCGCACATTGCCTTTGACGTGAACGAACGCACCGAAAACATCGGCGCCCGGCGCCTATCGACCGTGATGGAGCGCCTGCTGGACGACGTGAGTTTCAATGCCACCAAACTGGCTGGGCAGACCATCACGGTGGATGCCGCGTACGTGGACGCGCGTCTGGGCGAACTCAGCATGAACGAAGACCTGTCGCGCTACATCCTCTGACGCCCGGTTTGGAGGCCGGGTTTGTTGCCGAAGCGTCGGGCATGTGTTGTGTGTGTCAACTGATGGAAGTCATGATGTCAAATTAATTGCTATTAAAAACACAGCAATTAATTCAATTGATACGTGACTTAGCGGCCTGATTTTTCATAAACCTTCAAAAATTTCCGGCTTTCCGATCAATTATTAACATGGGTGTTAATAATTGGCAATATCGGGATATAATTAACTTGCATGTTAATTTTTATCTTCTAACGGTATTTGTCGCCCAAATGGCCCTTGAGCGCAGGCACTGTGGCGTTACAACTCCCTTTCTTCTCAGGTATCACTTTCATATCAATCTCTAAGTGCTTAATTTAGAAGGAATTTTTATAAAAAACTACCTTTAAAATAACGTCTAAGTTATTGATTTCATTGAAAATAATCACCCAATTACCGCTTGCATCGGGGTGAATTGCTGGTACAGTGCAAAAATGTGCAATTAAGTGGTAATTACCGCCGACGCACAGATTTTTCCAGCGTTTTCGATCAAAAAGGGCGGTGATTGGTGTTTCAAGGGGCTTCACAGCTGAGTCTGGATGGCAAGGGCCGCTTGTCGGTGCCCACGCGCCACCGCGAAGTTTTGCAGGCCCTGTCGGCTGGCCAATTGACCTTGACGAAACACCCCCACGGGTGCGTCATGGTGTTTCCGCGCCCGGCGTGGGAAAAATTCCGCGACCGGATCGCCGCCCTGCCGATGTCCGCGCAGTGGTGGAAACGCATTTTTCTGGGCAACGCGATGGACGCCGAGATCGACGCCACCGGGCGCGTGCTGATCTCGCCCGAGCTGCGCAATGGCGCCGGCATCGTCAAGGACACCGTGCTCCTGGGCATGGGCGAACATTTCGAGCTGTGGGACCGGGCCACCTACGAGGCCCGCGAGGCCGAGGCGATGCAGGGTGAGATGCCCGACGTCTTCCGGGACTTTTCTTTCTGAAGAGCGGACGGTGGATACCCCATGGCAACACACCACCGTCTTGTTGAACGAAGCAGTCGAAGCCCTTCTCAACAACACGGACAACAGCGCAGACAACAACACGGGCGCGCCCGCAGGCGCAAGCTTGGCGGGCGCGACTTTTGTGGATGCGACCTTCGGCCGGGGTGGCCATTCGCGCCTGATGTTGTCAAAACTGGGCCCGTCGGCGCGCCTGATCGCCTTCGACAAGGACCTCGAAGCGGTGGCGGCAGCGCAGGCCATCACCGATGCGCGTTTTTCCATCCGGCACGAGGGGTTCAAGGACATCGCCGGGCTGCCCAGAGCCAGCGCGGCGGGCATCCTTATGGATCTGGGCATCAGCTCGCCGCAGATCGACAAGCCCGAGCGTGGCTTCAGTTTCCGCTTCGACGCGCCGCTGGACATGCGCATGGACACGTCGCGCGGGCAGACCGTG
>JANNEZ010000346.1:0-6718 GCA_031379255.1 Rhodoferax sp.
CATCAGGCCCGGGCAACCCAGGCTCGAATCGGTACGGAACACTTTCGGGTCCAGGAAGTCGTCGTCAACGCGCCGGTAAATCACGTCCACGCGGTACGGGCCGCGCGTCGTGCGCATGTAAACCACGTCATCCCTGACAAACAGGTCGTGCCCTTCAACCAGTTCCACGCCCATTTGCTGGGCCAGAAAGGCGTGTTCGAAGTAGGCGCTGTTGTACATGCCGGGTGTCAGCACCACCACGGTCGGCGCCGTCGTGGTGGCTGGACGGGAATCGCGCAGCGTCTCCAGCAGCAAATCCGGGTAGTGGGCGATTGGCGCCACGCGGTGCGCGTTGAAAAGCGCCGGGAACAGGCGCATCATCATGCGGCGGTTTTCCAGCATGTAACTCACGCCGCTGGGCACCCGCAGGTTGTCCTCCAGCACGTAATAGTCGCCCTCGCCCCGGGCGTTGGGCGCGCGCACGATGTCAATGCCAGAGATGTGCGAATAAATGTCGCCTGGCACGTGCACACCCACCATTTGCGGCCTGAACTGCACGTTTTTCGTGATCTGGTCTTCGGGAATCACCCCCGCCTTGATGATTTCCTGCTTGTGGTACACGTCGTGGATGAAACGGTTCAGCGCCGTGACCCGCTGGATCAGGCCGCGCTCCAGGCCGGACCACTCGGCCGCAGGAATGATGCGCGGAATCAGGTCAAAGGGGATCAGGCGCTCGGTGCCGGAGCCGTCCTCGTCTTTTTCGCCGTAAACGGCGAAGGTGATACCCACCCGCCGGAAGATCAGCTCGGCTTCTTCCCGGCGCTTGGCCATCATGTCGCCCGGCTGGCGGGCGAGCCACTCGTCGTAGATCCTGTAATGATCCCGAATCAGCTTGCCCCCGGAGAAAAACTCATAGGGCAGAGTGGCATACATCTCGTCGAATCTTTGCATGGCAACCTATCCTTCGCCTTCAGCTTACCTTAATTTCACTTCATGCCAATAAGCAAGGTTCAAGCCATCGCGAAATTCAGGTGTGGCGTGTTCCTTGCTTCAGGCTATATTGATACGATGCGACCTGCGCCTTCCGTTTCGTCCAACCTGGTACACAAGACCCCATGTCCATTCACGCCGCGCTGAACCACGTGACCCATTACACGTACGACCGCTTGGTCACGTTGGGCTCACAGATCGTCCGCCTGCGTCCGGCCCCGCATTGCCGCTCCAAGGTGCTGTCGTATTCGCTCAAGATCGAGCCCGACAAACATTTCATCAACTGGCAACAGGACCCGTTTGCCAATTACCAGGCGCGTCTGGTCTTTCCGGAAAAAACCGCGAAATTCGTCGTCACGGTTGACCTGGTGGTGGAAATGGCGGTCTACAACCCGTTTGACTTTTTCCTCGAACCCGGCGCCGAAAATTTTCCGTTCACCTACGACACCCTCTTGGCGCAGGAGTTGGCGCCCTATCTGGCCGCTGACCCGCTGACGCCCCGCCTCAAGGCATTTTTATCCCGCATCAACCGCAAAGAGCGCCGCAGCATCGACTTTCTGGTGGACGTCAACCAGATGGTGCACAAGGACATCAAGTATTTGATCCGCATGGAGCCCGGCGTGCAAACGCCCGAGGAAACGCTGGCTCAAGCCTCCGGCTCCTGCCGCGATTCGGGCTGGCTCTTGGTCCAGCTGTTGCGCCACTGCGGTCTGGCGGCGCGTTTTGTCTCGGGTTACCTGATCCAGCTCAAACCGGACGTGAAAGCGCTGGACGGCCCCTCGGGCACCGAGGTCGATTTCACCGATCTGCACGCCTGGTGCGAGGTTTATCTGCCGGGGGCGGGTTGGGTCGGGCTCGACGCCACCTCGGGCCTGCTGGCCGGCGAAGGGCATATTCCGCTGGCCTGCACGCCGCAACCCTCGAGCGCCGCGCCCATCGAAGGCAGCATGGACGAATGTGAGGTCACGTTCTCCCACCGAATGGCGGTGACGCGTATCCACGAGTCGCCGCGTGTCACCCAACCCTACACCGACGGGCAATGGAACGATGTGATGGCGCTCGGCGCGGCTGTCGACAAAGACCTGGAGGCGGGTGACGTGCGCCTGACCATGGGTGGTGAGCCGACCTTCGTGGCGGTAGCCGACCGCGATGCACCAGAATGGAACACCGATGCGCTCGGGCCCACTAAACGCGGCTTCGCCACCGAATTGGTGCAAAAACTGCGCACCGAATACGGGCAAGGCGGTTTTCTTCACTTCGGGCAAGGCAAGTGGTACCCGGGCGAACAGTTGCCGCGCTGGGCGCTGAATATTTACTGGCGGGCGGATCACCAGCCTGTTTGGACCAAGCCTGAGCTGTTCGCCGACGAACGCATTCCCACGCACTACACCAGCGCCGACGCGCAGCGCTTCATCCAGGCCTTGGCCGCTCGGCTGGGCATAACCGGCCAGTACATTCAAAGCGCTTACGAAGACACCTGGTATTACCTGTGGCGGGAACACCGCCTGCCGGTGAACGTTGACCCGTTCCACTCCAAGCTGGAAGACGAGATGGAGCGCGCGCGCCTGCGCCGGGTGTTTCAGCAGAAACTCGACGCGGTGGTGGGTTATGTGATGCCGATCAAGGCCGGTGAAGCGGCGGTTACAGGGGTGGCTGCATTGGCAAGTGAGGGCCCGCGCCTGGCCGGCCCTGTCTGGACCACCGGCCCCTGGTTTTTCCGCGACGAACGCCTGTACCTGATGCCGGGCGATTCGCCGATGGGCCTGCGCCTGCCACTGGACTCGCTGCCTTGGGTGAGTGACGCCGATTTCCCCTACTTGGTGCAGCAAGACCCGTCCACACCACGCACGGCCCTGCCCGCACGTGAAGAAATCGCTGCCCGGCACACGCCGCGGTCAGCCGCAGCGCCCCGGTTTCAAAACGCCACGGTGGCAGGTGCTGGCGCCCTTGTTTCGGTGGCGGCGGCAACCAGCGGGCCGGGCGCCGCGCAGGCGGAACCGGCCGGCTTCGTCCGTGCGCCGGCGCGCGGCGAGTCAGCGCATTGGGTCACACGCACAGCCTTGTGTGTCGAGGTGCGGGACCCGCGCCGCGCCAGCGGTCCCAAGGCCGAAGCCGTGGGCAAAAGTTCCGGCGTGTTGTACATCTTCATGCCGCCCCTGGAAAAGCTGGAGGACTACCTGGATTTGCTGGCGGCGATTGAAGCCACGGCCGACAGCCTCAAGGTCCAACTGGTTCTCGAAGGTTACCCGCCACCGCGCGACCCGCGCCTGAAACTGCTGCAGGTCACCCCCGACCCGGGCGTGATCGAGGTCAACATCCACCCCGTCACGCACTGGGGGGAACTGGTCAAAAACACCGATTTTCTTTACAACGCCGCGTTCGAGTCCCGGCTTTCGGCCGAGAAGTTCATGAAGGACGGCCGCCACACCGGAACCGGCGGCGGCAACCACTTTGTGATGGGCGGCGCCACACCGGCCGACAGCCCGTTCCTGCGCCGCCCCGAGTTGCTCGCCAGCCTGCTGCTGTACTGGCACAACCACCCTTCCTTGAGTTATCTCTTCAGCGGCCTCTTCGTCGGCCCGACCAGCCAGGCGCCCAGGGTGGATGAAGCCCGCAATGACCAGCTTTACGAGCTGGAAATCGCCATCGAACAAATCTACAAAAACCGCGACCGCCACGGCCAGACCATGCCGCCGTGGCTGGTTGACCGCACGCTGCGCAATATTTTGATCGACGCCACCGGCAATACGCACCGCAGCGAGTTTTGCATCGACAAGATGTATTCGCCCGATTCGGCCACCGGCCGCCTGGGCCTCTTGGAGCTGCGCGCGTTCGAGATGCCGCCACACCCGCGCATGAGCAGTGTGCAGCAGCTGTTGCTGCGCGCGCTGGTGGCCCGTTTCTGGAACACGCCGTACCGCGCGCCGACCACCCGTTGGGGCACTGCGCTGCACGACCGCTTTTTGCTGCCCACCTTCATCAAGATGGACTTTGACGACGTCATCACCGAGATGCGCGGCGCCGGGTATGCGTTTGACACCAGCTGGTTCGCGCCGCATTGCGAATTCCGCTTCCCGGTCGTCGGCGCCATCGAGGCGGCCGGCATCGAGCTGACCCTGCGCAACGCGCTGGAGCCCTGGCACGTGATGGGTGAAGAAGGCGCGCCGGGCGGCACGGCGCGGTATGTGGACTCTTCTCTGGAACGCATCGAAGTGTTGGTGAGCGGGCTCAACGAAAGCCGCTACGTCGTCACCTGCAACGGCCATGCCGTGCCCTTGCAGTCCACGGGCACCACGGGCGAATTTGTCGCTGGCGTGCGTTACAAGGCCTGGAACCCGCCATCAAGCCTGCACCCGGGCATTGGTGCCCACGTGCCGCTGACGTTTGACATCGTGGACACCTGGATGAAACGCTCCCTGGGCGGGTGCCGCTATTACGTGGCCCACCCCGGCGGCCTCAACCCGGACACCTTCCCGGTCAACGCCTACGAGGCCGAGAGCCGCCGCATGGCCCGTTTCGCCGCCATGGGCCACACGCCCGGCGCCATGAACGTGCCGCCGGCCACCATCAACGTCGCGGGCAGCCGCGAGTTCCCCTTCACGCTTGATTTGCGCAACGTTTAGGAGTCTGGGCGGTTCGTACGCACGGGATTCGCTGGCATACTCTTTTCCAATGAAAAGCGCTGCCAATTCCCGCCTTGCCGCTGATGCGCCTGCGCGTCTGGACATTCAGGCTGTCGCGGCCAGCGCGGCTGCGGCGACCGGTCATTTTGACGAGCTGCGTGGCGGCTCCCCAGACCCTGGCAACCCGCTGAGCGCGCCCTGGCGGGAGTTTTTCGAGCAACTCGGTGACGACGGCGCGGCCCGCCTGGACCAGCGCGCCGCCAGCCTGGAGCGGCAGGTCCGCGACAACGGCGTCACTTACAACGTCTATGCCGACGAAAACGGCCCGCAGCGGCCCTGGGCGCTGGACCTGTTCCCGCTCATTGTCGACGCCAGCCAGTGGCAGCAGATTGAAACCGGCATCACGCAGCGCATGCGCCTTCTGGAGCAGGTAATGGCCGACGTTTACGGCCCGCAGGAGTTGCTCGCGCGCGGCCTGCTGCCGCCAGCGCTCGTGCAGGGCCACCCCGGTTACATGCGGGCGATGCACGGCGTGCAGCCGGTCGGCGGGCGGCGCCTGCACCTTGCCGCGTTTGACATGGCACGCGGGCCCGACGGCCAGTGGTGGGTGGTGAGCCAGCGCCTGCAGGCGCCCTCGGGGCTGGGTTATTTGCTGGAAAACCGGCTGGCCATCTCCAGCCAGTTCCCGCTGGCCTTCCGGTCGATGCGGGTGCAGCGCCTGGCCGGCACCTACCGCGCGCTCATGGACAGCCTCAAGCAAGCCAGCCCCGCCGGCCAGAATTCCCACATCGCCCTGCTCACGCCGGGCCCCTACAACGAAACCTATTTCGAACACGCTTACCTCGCGCGTTACCTGGGCCTCACGCTGGTCGAAGGCAGCGACCTGATCGTGCGCGATGAATCCCTCTACCTCAAAACGCTCAAGGGCCTGGTGCCGATCCACGGCCTGCTCAAACGCGTGGACGACCAGTACCTGGACCCGCTGGAACTGCGAGCCGACTCCAGCCTGGGTGTGCCGGGCCTGATGCAGGCGATCCGGGCCGGCAACGTGATGGTGGCCAATGCGCCGGGCTCGGCGTTTCTCGAGTCGCCCGCCTTGCTCGGCTTTTTGCCGGCCCTGGCCCAACACCTGCTGAACGAAGAGTTGCTGCTGCCAGCGCTGCCCACCTGGTGGTGCGGAGAACGCGCCGCGATGGACGAGGCCTTGCCGCGCCTGCGCGACTGCGTCATCAAACCCACCTATCCGGGCTCTGTGGCACTGAGCAGTTTTGATGCGGTTTTGTGCAAGTCACTCCCGGCGGCAGCCTTGCAGGAATGGGCCGCGCGCGTTTCGGCCCAAGGCGATGAACACACCGTGCAGACCTTTGTGCCGTGTTCCCAAATGCCGACCTGGAAGGCTTCAGCAACGGGCAGCGCCGAAGCCAACGGCGCCACCCAAAAAGGCGGGCGCGTGGTGCCGCGTTCGGTGATGCTGCGCGTCTTTGCCGTCTCCGATGCAGCCAACGGCTGGCGCGTGCTGCCGGGCGGCCTGGCGCGCCTGGTCAGCGCCGCCGAAGAAATCACCTCGATGCAACGCGGCGGCAGCAGCGCCGATGTTTGGGCCCTGACCCGCGGCGAAGTCGACAAAACCACCCTGCTGGCCACCCGCCACACACCGGCGTCGCTGGAGGAGCGCAAATGGCTGGTCACCAGCCGCGCCGCGGAAAACCTGTTCTGGATGGGCCGCTACACCGAACGCGCCGAAAATGCCGTGCGCCTGGCCCGGGTCACGCTCGAATGCCTCACCGGCGAAGACCGCGCCTCCACACCCCTGCTCGACTGGCTTGGCAAAATGGCCGTGGCCAACACCCTGGTGCTGCCGGGTGTGCCGTCTGCCTTGCAGGCGCGCGGCATTTTTGAGCGTTCGCTGATCGCCGGCCTGGGCGGCAGCAAAGACGCCACCAGCGTGGGTTATTACCTGCGCGCCCTGAAACTGGCCGGCTCGTGTGTGCGTGAGCGTTTGTCGCAGGAGCACTGGCGCATGGTGGTGCGGGCCGAAGAAGAGTTGTTCGCCCGCTGCGCCCGGCAAATGCGCAGCAGCGAGTTTTCATCGATCGAGGCCCTGCGCATCCTCAAAAACACCAGCG
>JANNEZ010000501.1:0-2864 GCA_031379255.1 Rhodoferax sp.
GCCTTGGCCGCCAAGCCGGCCAATGTGTCGCTCGACCAGATGCTGATCGCCCTGCTGCGCGCCAACCCCGACGCCTTCATCAACAGCAATCTGAACCGCATCAAAAGCGGCGCGGTGATCAACCTTCCGACGCCGGAACAGGCCAGCGCTCTGGGCCCGAAAGAAGCCACCCAAACCGTGATCGCGCAGAGCCGCGACTTTGGCGACTTCCGCAAGAAACTCGCCGCTGCGGCGCCCACGGCGCAAGTCGCCGCAGCAGACCGCCAGTCGGGCGGCAGTGTGCAAACCAAGGTTGACGACAAAAAAGCCGGCGCGGCCGCGCCCGACAAACTCACGCTGTCCAAAGGCGCTGTCACGGCGCAGTCCAGCGCCGACAAGGTGGCCCAGGAATTGGCCGCGAAAGACGCGGCCGCCAAGAGCGCTGCGGTATCCAAGAACATTGCCGAGTTGTCCAAACTGGGCACCGCTTCCGCGCCCGGGGCATCTTCAGCGACGGGTGCCAAGACCGACACCGGCGCTGCCGCAGCGGGCACGGGGGGCGCGCTGCCCGCCCCCGTGGCGGTGGCCGCTGCGCCCATTGCGGCTCCAGCCGTGGCTGTCGCGTCAGCGGCGGCTCCCGCAGCCAAACCGGTTGTCAAGATCGCCCCTGTGGCTGAATCTTCGTTGATCGACCAGCTCACCGAGAACCCCTTGGTCCCGGCAGCCGGTGTGGGCCTGTTGGCCCTGCTCGCCGGTTTTGGCGTGTACCGTTCGCGTCAGCGCAAAAAAGCGCAGGAACTCGACAGCGCATTCCTGGAAAGCCGCCTGCAGCCCGACTCCTTCTTTGGCGGCAGCGGCGGCCAGCGCGTCGACACGCAAGACAGCCAGGCCGGTGGTTCATCCATGGTCTATACACCCAGCCAGCTCGACGCGGCCGACGATGTGGATCCCGTGGCCGAAGCCGACGTGTATTTGGCCTACGGGCGTGACGTTCAGGCTGAAGAAATCCTCAAGGAAGCGCTCAAATCCAACAGCGGGCGCATTGCCATCCACCAGAAGCTGCTGGAGATCTACGCCAAGCGCCGCGACTCACGCAACTTCGAACTCACCGCCAACCAGGCGTTCAAACTCACCCATGGCGACGGCGCCGACTGGACGCGCATTTGCGACCTGGGTCTGAGCATCGACCCCTCCAACCCGCTCTACATGCCGGGGGGCCAGCCTTCTGTGGCCGTGGGCATTGCGTCCCAGCCGGCCTCGCTGGACATGATCAACGAAGCCAACGCGGCGGGCCCGACGCCGGCCTCGGGCGGCAGCCTCGGCGCCTCGACCGTGCCGCTGGTCGCAGCAGGCGCCGCCGCAGTGGGCATGGCCACGGTGGCCTTGGCGGGCAACAGTTTCAACGCCACCACCACGTCAATGAATGCACAGCCCGTTTCCACGGGCGCGGCGGTTGACCTTGACTTTGACCTGGACCTTGATTTTTCACTCGACGACGACAACGCCAAGGTCATCAGCGACTTGAGTGGCGCCGAGCAAACCGCTGCATTGAATGCGGTAGATTCCGGCTCCGTGCCGCTGGATATGGACTTTGACGTGCCCACGAGTCCGTCGACCGTCAGTTCCTCCATGTCGCCCTCGACGCGGTCATCGCCCCTCGAATTCAGCCTGCCGGGCGTCACCGGCCTGAGCAATTCCGGCGAGGTCTCCCGCCCTGCTCCGCTCATGCCGACACCCGGCCCCGTTGACGACAACGGCCTCGATTTCGAACCTTCGCCGGTTGAAACAGAAGAATTCAAACACCAGGCGGCGGTCAGTTTCGGCACCACCATCGCCGGGCCGCTGGTTATTCCCAAAGCGCCTGAACCGGCGCTGCCCACGCCCGGCATGATGGAATTTGACCTCGGTTCGCTGTCGCTGGATCTGGGCGATGGCAAGTCCGACGGCGCAGACCCTAACGCCACATTGCCAATCACCGCAGCCACCCCGCTGGAAGACCCGCTGGCCACCAAACTTTCGTTGGCCGAGGAGTTCAGCAGCATTGGCGACACCGATGGCGCGCGCGCCCTGATCGAAGAAGTGCTGCTCGAAGCCTCGGGCGACGTCAAAACCAAGGCGCAGCAGGCGCTGGCCAAACTGAGTTAATTTGAGTTGAGCCCTGCACGCGCAGATTTCCCCGGGCCGATGATTGTTTCGTGAGGATTGCGCTTGGCATCAGCTACAACGGACAGGCCTACCAGGGCTGGCAAAGCCAGCTTTCGGGCCTGACCATCCAGGACAAACTGGAAGCGGCGCTGGCCGAATTCAGCGGCCTTGACAAAGCGGCGCCTCTCCAAGACACCGGCAAGCCTGCGCGTGTCACCACCCTGTGCGCCGGCCGCACCGACGCCGGTGTGCATGCCTTGATGCAGGTGGTCCACTTCGACACCGACGTGGCACGCGAGCCCCATTCCTGGGTGCGCGGTGTCAACGCCCTGCTGCCACGCGATGTTGCCGTCCATTGGGCCGCGCCGGTGCCCGACACCTTCCACTGCCGCGCCAGCGCCTTGTCCCGGCGTTATGCCTATGTGTTGCTCGAGTCCAGCGTGCGGCCCAGTGTGGAAGCCGGGCGCGTGGGCTGGGTCTACCAGCCGATGGACCTGCTGGCGCTGCGCGGCGCGGCAGCGCAACTGCTTGGCGAACACGACTTCTCCAGCTTTCGCGCGTCAAGCTGCCAGGCCTTGTCGCCGGTGAAAACGCTACAGCGCATCGACATCTCCAGGCGCGGCGCGTACTGGCGTTTTGAATTTGAAGCCAACGCCTTTTTGCACCACATGATCCGCAACATCATGGGCTGCCTGATCGCCGTGGGCACAGGCCGGCAAACGCAGGACTGGCTCGCCACT
>JANNEZ010000511.1:0-10045 GCA_031379255.1 Rhodoferax sp.
TGGTTGAGATAGCGGGGTGCCCAGAGGCTTCACCTCAACTTTCCACCGGCAATCAGCGCGACCGGCGCAATCGGCAGCTATCAGGCACAGCATCAAATGGTTTTACGAGCCCGTCATGTTTTCTGCAGATGAAATTCAGGCTGGCTGCTACGGAGCGGGGCATCCGGGCAAGACACTCCCATCAGATCGAGCGCGTTGCGCACCAAGGCGGTGGCCTGATCGACAGGGCCTTCGCACATGATGGTTCGGTCCGGGCGGACGATCGCTGCCCAGGCCAGCGGAATGCCGCGCTGCACCAACAAATCGTCCAGTGCCTCAACCCGGTGCGATGCGGCCCCAAGATGTTGGGTTTGGCCCCTGGTGCACCATTGCAAACAGGTGCCGCCACGGCTTTGCCAATCTTGATGCAGTGGGGCATCCAGTTTCGTTGAAGGGTCGTTGCCGAACCCCACCAGCGTCAAACCTTGTCCCAGGACTTCATCACTGAGCACAATTTCCCCGGTGTCCGATCTGCGAACAAAGGCTTGCGGAAAAGTGGAGCCCGCCAGGAGCCTTTTGGTCAGGCGATGGCGTTGGAAAAGCCCTGCCTTGAAGGTGTTTTGCGGTTTGATTTTGAGATCTTCAAAAAGTGCGCGGCCCGCCGGTACCAGGCGAATCAAACTCATGAGACCATGGATGACAAATGCCTTGAGCCGATTGGCCGGCATCACCAAGCGCCCCATCAGCAAGGCCATGCCGATGATCTCGCGGGCGTGTGGCTGGCGCTCCTGCGTGTACGAATCCAAAATTTTCTCATGGGCGCGACCGCGCAACACCCAAGCCAGCTTCCAGCTCAAATTGGCCGCATCGCGCAAACCCGCGACCAGACCCTGGCCAGCAAATGGGGGCGTGATGTGCGCGGCATCACCTGCCAGAAAGCAGCGACCCAGGGAAAACTGGTCGGCTACACGTGCATGAAAGCGATACACCGCAGTGCGTTCAATTTCAATCCGTCTTGAGTCGGCCCACGGTTTCAGCAGGCGCTCGATGGTTTCGGGTTTCTCCATTTCTTCGCGTGTCTCGCCCGGCTGCAGCATGAACTCCCAGCGCTGTCTGTCGCCAGGCGCCACCATGTGGGGAGTGGGACGGCGCGGGTCGCACAAAAACTCCACATGATCGATGGGGTTGGGGACATTCTTCGCATCCACCACCAGCCAGTCTTGACCGAAGGACTCGCCCTGGAAGTCGAGCCCCAGCGTGCGCCGCACCAGCGAGTTGGCACCATCCGTGGCAATCAGGTACCTGGCCTGGACCTGTACCAGCTTGCCTTGGGCATCTTTCAGGCGTGCATGCACGGAGCCCCCGTTGTCCTGAAAGGATTCGAGCGTGGTGCCCAGAGTGACTTGCACGTGGGGGTGCTGCAGGAGCCGACGCCGCAGGGCGGCTTCCAGCTCGGGCTGAAAGAATGTGACCAGCATCGGATGCCCGTCAACTTGACCCGCAGTGTTCATGCGCGCAAAGCGGCCAAACGACGGCGAATACATCTGCACCTGGGGGATCCCCACCTTGGCAAAATCGTCTTCCTGAACACCGGCCATTTGCAGAATGCGCAATGCTTCGTTGTCCAGTGCAATGGCGCGTGGTGCGGTAAATACCTCAGTGGCTTGATCGATGGCGTGCACCTTGACGCCGTAACGTCCCAGCAGATTGGCCAGGGCCGCGCCGACCGGACCCAGGCCTACCAGCAATACGTCTGTCTCAATCACGCCATGAATGGCTTGTGTTGGGGTATTCATGTTCAGACCTCCTTCAATTCCAGATTTGGGGTGAAACGCCCACAGCAGGCAATTGGCTTGTTTTCATGGCTGAACAATCCTCGTGGTTTGCTCGCCCAGATCGAGCATGCCGTCGTCGGTGCGGATCACCGCCGAGATTTGGTCACCTGGACGCAGGTAGGCGGTATTGCCTGCGCTTTTTTTGATGATCAGCGCCCACTTTTGCGCGTCGGTGAAGAAGTGCCTGAACATGAACAGAATGGTTTTTCCGGGTGCTTTGGCGGCGCAACCTGCCGGTGTGCCAGTGGCGACGAGGTCGCCTGCAAACAGGTCCTGCAATTGCGCCAGTTCGGTCAAGGTAGCGGCAGGTTGGTGGATCATTTCGCGGCAGTAGGCATCCTGGCGGATTTGACCGTTGACCGACAGGCGCATGTGCAGATCAGGCCAGCGCTTCCACTCCTGCGCCGTGGGCAGCACGATGCAGGGACCGACCGGGCCAAAACCCCGGTAGCTTTTGCCTTTGTAAAACTGGCCCTGCGGCAGTTGCAAATCGCGCGCCGACAGGTCATTCACGATGACCAGACCGGCCAGCCACTGACCGAGCTGGTCAGCCCTGACCTGCGTGCCGCTGGGGATGGGCTTGCGCAGGACCAGGCCAAGCTCGATTTCGTAGTCCAGCATCGTGACGTGCGCCGGACGGGCCACCGCTTCGTCGGCGGCGACGATGGACGAGCCGGCTTTGGTGAAGATCGTGTTGAAGGGCATGGCCTTCAGATCCAGACCGGACTCGCGCACATGGCTGGCGTAATTCACGCCCTGGCAGAGAAACTGCTGGTTTCGGGTCACCGGCGACAATAACTTGACCGAACTTAGCGGGATGGTGGCTTGGGCCAAAGTCTGCGCCCAGAGGTCGTCCCAATGCTGGTCAAACACTTCGCCAGTACTCAGTGCGCCGGGCGCAACGGGTGCGATGTGCTGGTCGAAAACAATGCCCCACTGGGTCGTTTGACCCGTGGTGTAGTGGATGAGCGTGCGTGCCATGTTGGATGTTTCTCTTGCAGTGGTGGGGTTCAGAGCCAGGGGCGTGCCGGGGGGTCAAGGGCCTCGCCCAGAAGTTTCAGCCGTTGAGTTTTTATGCGGCCCTGTTTCAGCAGTTTGAAAATCCGCCAAAGGTTGCGGGGCGATTTGCTCGGCTTCATGGATGCAGGGGCGTCGTCACCCCAGGCCCAGATGCTGCCGAAGGTCAGGGGGGAATAATGTGTTTCGTAGTCGGCTGTGAAGACATCACCATCGGCGTAGTGTTCCATCTCGAAGCCCTCGGGGTCATGCCAATAGTCAAAGAGCTGGCTTCCCAGAACGTGGCGGCCAATGCCCCACATGTGTTGATACCCCTGCGCCTTCAGAACCTGCTGGCCCTGCCCGAGGGCATCCAGGTCTATGACTTCATAGGCGCTGTGTTCGTACTTTTCCTCGATGGCACCGACGAACACGACAGTATGGTGATCGGCGGGTGTGTCGCCCAGATTCAGGCGGCAAAACGCCAGGTTGGGTGTGCCATCGGCGAGGTATTGCACGTCCGACGGAATCAGGCCCAGCACGTGGATGTACCACTGCGCCAGCCCAGCAAAGTCCACCGTCTGCATCACGAAATGGCCCAAGCGCATGACTTTCGCTGGCTCGATGGGCGTGCGCAGCGGCTGGTTGACGCGCACCGCCTGTTGAAAGCCGTTGGTTTGCGGCGTGACGGAGGCGCGCACGGACAAGGGCTGTGCGCGGATCTGGTCCTGAATCAGCCAGACCCGGCGTCCGGCCGGGTCGAGCAGTTCCACGCCACGCCCGCCTCCCGGAATATCGGCCGGGCTCAGCTCCGTTGCGCCGAGCTTTTGCCTGTAATGCTTCAAGTCGGTATCGGCGGACATAACGAATGCAGCGCCTACAAATGCATTTCTTTTGCCTTTGTGTGCCACATACAGCGCAGGTGCCGTGCCGTAGCCGCGCGCCACCAGCTTTTCCGGTGTCAGGGATACCGGCAGCAGCCCGAAGTCGCGCAAAAAACGTTCCGTTGGCGCGAGGTCGCGTTTTTCCCACATGAGAAATGCCAACTCCACTGCACGCCCCAGCGGGGCCGGGCAGACCAGGGGCTGAATGTGGGCCGGTAACTTACTTTTGGGCAAGGATTCGGGCTGGTGCAGCGCAGTCTGAACTTGGGACATAACAATCCTCATTAAAGTATCAATGTTGTCATTATGACATTTAAGTCATCATGACAAAACTATCGTTTATACTTAGTGCAAACTTTTAACGGGCAGAGACTTCGCTTGGCCAGCAATGGCTTCAGCGAACGCAAATGGAACATGAAGATCACAGACCGCGCGTAGCCGCTCAACGGCGCGAGCGCATGCGCTCGCGCTTGATCGAAGGTGCGCTGATGCGGGTGGCCCGTCATGGTGTGGCCGCCACTTCAATTGACGATGTGATTTCCGAGGCAGAAGTCTCGCGCGGCACTTTCTACAAGTACTTTGATTCACCAGCATCTCTCGTGACTGCCGTAGCCGAGGAGGTCACCAACGAATTGATGCTGTTGATCGATCCAGTCGTGCTGACCCACGATGATGCCGTCAAGCGCGTGGCGACCGGTGTGCGGCTGACGCTGCGGTTGGCACGCCAGAACCCGGTCGTCGGCGCCTTTGTATCTCGCCTGGGTTGGCCCAACCTGCCGCCAGGTCATCTTGTGCTGGTTTTTCTGCCCCGGGATTTGAAGCTTGGTATGCAGCAGGGGAAATTTGTGCAGATGGACCTGTCGGCGGCACAGAATCTAACGATCGGCGCGGTGATGGGCGGCATTCACACTTTGCTGCGCACAGACGCGCCGCAAGACTTCCCGGAGCAAGTCACCATGACGGTGCTGATGGGGCTGGGTGTGGAGCGGCAACTTGCGCACAAGACGGCCTATGCCAGTTTGAAGCAGGTTCCCATCGTTGGAAATGGGGTGCTCGCTAGAACACTTGATGGCAACACTTCTGGATAATCGGCTGCGGATGTGGACTGACTGATTTCAACTTGAACTGAATAAATCTCTGCTTCTATTCAAAAAGCTAGCCGCGCCCATGTTCGACAACCTCGCCCCCTTCCTCCTCCACTGGGCCATCACTGCTCTCTCGCTCTGGGTGGCCAGCCACGTCTTTCGGGGTGTCACGTTCGCCAGCACGGGCGCGCTGGTGGTGGCGGCTTTGCTGCTGGGTTTTGCCAATGCCATCGTCAAGCCGCTGCTCATTGTGTTGACCTTGCCGCTCACGCTGTTGAGTTTTGGCCTGTTTCTGCTGGTCATCAACGCGCTGGTGATTCTGGGGGTGGCAGCCCTGGTCAAGGGGTTCAAGGTGACGGGGTTCTGGACAGCCGTATGGGCCAGCCTGTTCATCAGCGTGCTCAGCCTGGCCCTGGCGGCGCTGCTGCCCAGCGACAACCCGGCCGAGCAGTTGCAGATGCCCAGCAGCGGCTTGTGGCTATAGCGGGTTTAAGCCGCCGCTTTCAGCATGAAATCGACGTGGACAGCGTCGTACGGAAAGACGATTTGGCCGTCGGCAGTTTTTTCCAGCACACCCGCGCCAAGCAGGGCATGCACGTCGGTGTGGACGGCCTTCACGTCCCGGCCCACGCGCCGGGCGGCCTCGCGCAGCGACATGGGGCCTGCGCCGCACAACGAACGCACCAGCGCCCAGCGGTTGGCGGTCAACACCTGCCACAGCAATTCAACGCTTGGAAACGTGATGTAGGCGCCTATGGGTTTGCCTGTTTCAACGGCCCGCAGGAGCCGGGCGTCAGACGCTTCCCTGCTGGCAACTTCAATGATGACTTTTTCCATGGTGTCCATATTGACAACACTTTTCGCTGTTGTCAACGTGGACAACAACGGTGATGGCCGGGCTCTTGGTTTCCGGCGGTAAAGTCAGGCCCATGAGCCTGTCAAACCTGTCTGCACCTGCCAACTTGAACCACATCCCGAGCACGGGCGACTGGCCGCTGGTGAGCGAGGCGCGCTTCCTCTCCAACACACTCGCGTTTGCGCAGCGTGTGCACGCCAAGTGCGGCCCGGTGTCGCGTGGCTGGTGGATGTTCCGCCAGTCGGTGTATTTGATGTCGGCAGAGGCCAACGAGGCCGTATTGTTCGACCGGGGCGGGCGCTTTTCTGCCAAGAAGGGCTGGGAGCGTGTGCTGGCCGAGCTGTTCCCGCGCGGCCTGATGCTGCGCGACGCCGAAGACCACCGCTGGCACCGCCGCCTGATGTTGCCTGCGTTCCGCAAAGAGGCGCTGGCCCGTTACCTGGAGAAGATGAGCCCGCGTGTCGAGGCCGCCTTGGCCGAATGGGGCAAGAGAGGTGAGAGGGGCGAAAGAGCCGCTGCCGGTGCGCAGACCGAGCTGAAGTTTTACCCCGCCATCAAGCGGCTGACGCTGGCCATTGCTGCCGAGGTGTTTCTGGGCGTGCAGCTCAACGCCGAGATCGATCAGATCAGCAGCGACTTCACCGACCTGGTGGCCGCCTCGGTGGCGGTGGTGCGCGTGCCGGTGCTGGGCCGCACCTACGCCCGGGGCGTGCAGGGCCGCGCCCGCTTGGCCGCCTTCATCCGCGCGCGCATCGCCGCGCGCCGTGCGGGCGAGGGCAACGACCTGTTCACCCAGCTGTGCCACGCCCGCGACGAGGAAGACCGGCAATACAGCGACGAAGAGATCGTGGACCACCTGATCTTCATCATGATGGCCGCGCACGACACCACCACCAGCGCCATCACCACCATGGTGTATGCGCTGGCCAAACACCCCGAGTGGCAGCAACGCCTGCGGCGCGAAGCGCGAAACACGGCAGACGCCATTCAGGTTGCGGGCCGCAGCGCGCCCACGCTGGATGACCTGGCGCTGATGACTGACATTGAACTGGTCTTCAAGGAGTCGCTGCGCCTGTACCAGCCCCTGCCCACCATCGCCCGGCGGGCCCTGGTGGAGGTTGAAATCCATGGCCAGAAAATTCCGGCGGGCACGCCGGTGGCGGTGTTCCCGATCCAGGTGCACCGCTCGCCCCTGTGGTGGACCAATCCCGAGCAGTTTGACCCCGAACGGTTTTCAGCCGGGCGCGCCGAGCACCGCCGCCATGCCTACGCCTGGGCGCCTTTCGGCGGCGGCGCGCACATGTGCCTGGGGCTGCACTTTGCTGAAATGCAGGTCAAGGCGGTGTTGTTGCCGCTGCTGCGCAGTTGGCAATGGAGCGTGCCCGCTGGGTATGCGCCCAGCTACGCCTATGCCCCCATCGCTAAACCGCGGGATGGGTTGCCGATCCGGTTGACCCCGGTGCTGCCTCAGACCGTTTTGGCTTCCTGAATCGCCGCCCACACCTTGGCCGAAGTGAACGGCATGTCCATGGCATGGATGCCCAGCGGGCGCAGCGCGCTCATCATGGCGTTGGCCAGTGCCGGCAGCGAGCCGGTGCAGCCGGATTCACCCACACCCTTGGAGCCCAACAGATTGAGCGTGGTGGGCACAGCCAGGGTTTCGCGCTGCAACACCGGCATGCAACCCAGGCGGGGCATGGCGTAGTCCATCAAGCTGCCTGACAGGAGCTGGCCGCTGCTGTCATACACGACGTCTTCGCAAAAAGCCTGGCCCCAGCCCTGGATCACGCCGCCATGCACCTGGCCTTCGACGAGTTGCGGCGAGATGACGGTGCCCAGGTCGTCGATGGCGGTGTAGTTCACCACCTCGGTGACGCCGCTGCGCGGGTCGATCTCAATCTCCGCGATGTGGCAGCCGTTGGGGTAGGTGGCGCCGGACTGGGCCTCACCCATGGCTTGCAGTTTTTCAAGCTGGCCGGGTTGGAGGCCAGACAAAAAATCGGCCATGCGCAGCGTACGTGCTGGCTGGCCCGTCTGATGCCAGTGGCCGTCGGCAAATTGCACGTCTGCCTCGGCACAGCCCCAAAGCTGCGCCACCAGCGGCGTGGCCTGCGCGATGATCTTGAGGCACAGGGCCTTGATGGCGCTGCCGGCGCCGTAGAGCGTGCGCGAGCCGCCAGTGCCATTGCCCACCATGCTGCGGGCCGGATCGCCCGCGTGGTAACGCACTTGCGTGGCCGGCAAGCCCAGTGTGGTGTCGATGATCTGCGCGAACGAGGTTTCGTGCCCCTGGCCGGAAGCGCCCGTCACACCGTAAACGTTCAACACGCCTGTCTCTGAAAATTCGCCTTGCACCTGGTCTTTGGGCACAGCGCCTGCGCCGGAGGCTTCCAGGTAAGTGGCCAGGCCAATGCCGCGCAATTTGCCGCGTTGTTCAGATTCGGCGCGCCGTTGGGCAAAACCGGCGTAGTCCGACAGCTGCAACGCGCGGTCCATCACCTTGGCGCAGTCGCAGGTGTCGTACACGGTGCCATTGGCGGTGCGGTAGGGGAACTCGGCCAGTGGCACGAAGTTCAGGCGGCGCAGGGCCACCGGGTCAAAACCGTGTTCGTGCGCAGCGTAGTCGATGAGGCGCTCAACGGCGTAGGCGATGTCGGGGCGGCCGGCGCCACGGTAGGCCGACATCGGCACCGTGTTGGTGAAAACCAGGTCTGACTCCATGTACAGCGCAGGCACCTTGTACACGCCACCCATGGTGACACTCAGGTTTTTAGCGCCAATGAAGGTGCTGAAGTAGCAGTTGTAGGCGCCCAGATCGGCCTGGTCATGGAAACGCATGGCCAAAATGCGGCCTTGCGCGTCAAGCGCTACCTCAGAATCGAGTGTGAGCGCACGGCCATGCCAGTCGCTCAGGAACACTTCGCTGCGCGAGCCAACCCAGCGCAGGGGCCGCTTGAGTTTGCGCGCCGCCAGAACCAGGCAAACGTGTTCGCTGTAAGGTGTGCCGCGCAAACCGAAGGAGCCGCCCACGTCTTGCGTGGAGACTTCAAGCTGGGCCGGTGCAATGCCGGTGGTGGCGCTGAGCAGGCCCAACATGCCCAGGATGCCTTGTGTGGGTGTATGGATGCGGGTGCGGCCATTGGCTTCATCGTGCAGCACCACCACGGCGCGCGGTTCCATCGGCATGCCAATCAAGCGCTGGCTGGCCACGCGCACACGGCTGACATGGCGCGCGGCCTTGAACGCGGCATCCACCGCAGCGCGGTCGCCATTGGCAAAACGGGCCGAGAGGTTGCCGGGGGCGGCTTCGTGCAGCTGGACGCTGCCGGGGGCCAGCGCGGCATCCACACTGGCGGCGGCTTCCAGAGGCTCGTAGTCGATCTCGGCCAGCTCGGCGGCATCTTGCGCAAGGCCGGCCGACTCGGCCAACACCATCGCGATCGGCTGGCCGACAAAATGAACCGTGTCTTTGGCCAACACCGGCATGCGCACTACCTTTTGCGGCTGGCCGTTGATGTCTTCCACGGCCACGGCATTGGGGAAGTCTTTCGCCCCCAAAGCTTCGGCGTCGTCCGCCGTCATCACCCACACCACGCCCGGCGCTTTGGCCACAGCCGAGAAATCAACACGTGTGATGCGGGCGTGCGCGTGCATGGAGCGGATCACACAGGCGTGCAGCATGCCCGGGTAGCTGTGGTCGGCGGTGTAGCGGCCGTGGCCCGTGACCAAGGCGTGGTCTTCGCGCCGCGCGTAGTTCACGCTGGCAGACAAGGCGGCCGGCTCAACTCTGGCGTTCATGCGGTCACCTCTTCGGGGCCCGACAAAGCAGTGGCGGCTTGCCGCACCGCCTTGGCAATATTGATGTAACCCGTGCAGCGGCACAGGTTGCCGCTCAAACCCTCGGCGATGTCGGCGTCACTCGGCTTGGGGTGAAATTTGAGCAAACTCACGGTGGCCATGATCATGCCGGGCGTGCAAAAACCGCATTGCAGGGCGTGGCACTCGGTGAAGGCGGCCTGCACCGGGTGCAAGCTGTCGGGCCTGCCGGTTGAAACCGCCAGGCCTTCAATCGTAGTGAGCTTGCAGCCCTGCGCCTGCACGGCCAGCATGCTGCACGACTTCACGGCAGCGCCATCGAGCAGCACCGTGCAGCAGCCGCACTGGCTGGTGTCGCAGCCCACGTGGGTGCCGGTGAGGCCAAACACATCGCGAATCAGCTCGGCCAGCAAGGTGCGCTCTTCCACGTCAGCAGTGCGCGTCTGGCCATTCAATTCAAGGGTTATTTTCATGGGAATTTTTCAGTAATGGTAGGGGCGGTTCAGGCCAGCGAGCGCAAGGCTTGCTCAAACATCAGCGTGGCCAGTTGCGCGCGGTAAGCGCCGGGCGCATGGATGTCTGACAACAATTCAG
>JANNEZ010000526.1:0-23473 GCA_031379255.1 Rhodoferax sp.
CTATTCAAAAGAAGCGCACCACACCATCGGCGGCGCCGAACTGGCCATCATGAAGCCCAGCGCCACTCTGGTCAACATCGCGCGCGGCGGCATTGTGGACGATGCGGCCCTGGCGGACGCCCTGCGCAACCGGAAAATCGCCGCGGCCGGGCTGGATGTGTATGAAGGCGAACCCAAAGTCCACCCCGATTTGCTGACGGTGCCGAACGTCGTGCTCACGCCGCACATCGCCAGCGCCAGCATTCCCACCCGCATGGCCATGGCGCATCTGGCGGCCGACAACTTGATCGGTTACCTGCTGCATGGCAAACCCGTCACGCCGCTGAACCCGCAGGTGCTGGCCAAAGCCTGATGCCTCGGCGCGTTCAGGAGTCCACAAAAAGGGCGTCAAAGCCCTGGAACGGCTCAAACCGCTTGTTGGCGTAACGCAGCCGCGTCGGGCCGGGCAGGGCGCGTTGCGCCACCGAATGGCGTGCGTCGCCAGGGTAGGTCAAGACCCGCACGCCGCCGTCGTCAAATGGCTCAGGCTGGATCACCGGCGGCTTGCGGCTGCGCGCTGCGAGCAGGGCGCTTTGCACGTCCGCGTAACGCGAGAGGTGGGCCAGGCTCATGATCTGCGGCGGCGCCAGTTCAATCTCGCCGTCGCGGTACTGCTCCAGCGCAGCGCGCGGCGAGAGCCACACACTTTCGGTGGCCTCGTGGTTGTCGTGGCTGGCAGTTTGGTTCGCTGGCGCCTCGGAGATGAAAAAACGCGTGTCAAAACGCTTGCTCATCACCGAAGGCATGGCCGGCGTGATCCAGCGCGACCACGGCGTCAAACTGCTGGCGGTCAGGCGCAGTTGCATCAGTGCCAGCACCTCTTCAAACGCATGGCCTTCGCGCAGCAGGGCGTGGGCGCGAAGGGCGTCGGCGGGGCTGGCAAACTCGCCCGCCCGGTTCTGGGCAAACAACACGCCTGACTCCTCAAACGCCTCGCGCAGGGCCGCCACATACAGGCCGGCGGCAGTCAAGGGCTCGATGTCGGGTTCGTCCAAAGCGAGGTGCAGCACGCCAGGAGCCACGTCCAGGTGGGCCTGCATGTCCAGCTCGGCGTCAAAACGGTCGACTTTTCCGCCGGGAAACACGTAAGCGCCGCCCAAGACATCGGAGAGGCCGTGGCGCTTGATCAGGAACACTTCGAGCCCGCCTTGCGGCTTCCCAGTGTCGCGCAGCATGACCACCGTCGCGGCCGGGCGCGCCGGCCCGGCCACGGTTTGCGAGTTGATTTCCATGCGGGCATCTTAAACCCGCCGCATTCGTCCGCCCGATGCCGCGTTATCGAACACCGTTGGGCGGAGTCCCACTAATATCCCAACAGTTGCAAGTGGGATGAAAATCCCGTCTACTGGCGCTAATGGAACTTCACCCTTCACCCACCCGCCTGGCTGGCACGGGCACAGGCCCGGCGCCCCTCCCGCGCACGGGCGCCCAGAACGATGCGCTCCTGCACGAGATATCGACCTTCTGCCGTTCTGCGGGCATGGCGGAATCCACCTTTGGCCGACGCGCCGTGAACGACGGAAAATTTGTGCCGCGCCTCAGATTTGGCGGGCGTGTGACGACCGCTACGGTGCAGCGGGTGCGTGAGTTTGTCAGCCAGTTTGCAGTGGCGGGCCGGCGCGAAGCGAGGTCGGCAAAACCGCCTGCCAGCGCCAGCCTGGCGCCGATGTTGTCCCTGTTCGGCACGAACCGCAGCCCCCTGGGCGCAGCCGATGGTCCGGCTGCGGGCGTTTCACCGTCGAGCCAATTGGCGACCCGCCTGGCCGAGGGCCCGCTGGTGCCCAATGCCGAGCCTGCGCCAAAAAACTTCCGCTTTTACGACAACCGGCAAAAGTACCTGCTGTTCGTCAACACCTGCGCCGAGAAATGGGTGGCCGCGCGGCGTATCGAGATGGAGCTGGCCAACATCCACCCGCACCCGCCGGCGTTTCGCCTGTTTGATGCGGGGGTGGGAGACGGCACCGTGCTCACGCGCGTGTTGCGCAGCATGCACGACAAAATGCCCACCGTGCCTTTTTACGTGGTCGGCAAGGAGATCAGCCTCGAAGATGTGCGCCTCACGCTGGAGAAAATGCCGGACCGCTTCTACGAACACCCGGCCACCGTGCTGGTGATGACGAACATGTATTACGGCGAGGCGCCGTGGCTGCTCCCAAAATCGCTGGCCGCCGCAAGCAGCCTGGAGTGGCACGAGGTGGCCTTGAAGGGCAACACCTCGGGCTCTTTCGACAAACAGATCACCGAGCTTCAACCCTTCCTTGCCAGCCACTGGACGGCCAAACAAAGCAAGACTTCGGGCGGGCTGGCCTACGAGCGCCCGGTGGCGCTGGTGATCTACCGCGAAGACCACAAGCTGCTGCTGGACAACGTGCGCCCGCAACGCGGCGGCGCGCGCGCGGATTTCGACCTGGTGATCGCCTCGCAGCCCTACCGCGCCAGCGCGCCGGTGGAGTTCAAGGCCGCCAAGGTGATCGCGCCGCTGGCCAAGGCGCTGGGTCCGGGCGGGCGCCTGATCGGCTTTCATTCACACGGCAATGACCCGGGCCTGGAGATCATCCGCAAAGTCTGGCCCGATGAAAACCCCTTTATCACCGACCGGCACGCGCTCTTGAAGGCGACCAAACAGGCCCTGGGGCCGGAGGCGCGCGGCCTGAACTTCAACACCTATTCCGACAAACGTTCCATTTACAGCTACGACATGCACACGCTGCCCTCCGAGATCTCGTCCTCCATCGGAACTTCGACGCTGATGGCCGCGTGGAACGCCGCCGTCTATGTGGCGCAGATCGAAGACGAGCGCCTGGCCGCCGTGATGGGAGACCCGCGTTACCTGGAAGCCACCCGCGAGGTGCTGCAAAAACACGGCAAGTTGTGGTTTCTCAACGAGTCGTATGTGATCTGGCGCAACCGTTTTTCGGGCTGACCCAGCGATGACCTGGGGAGCCGCCAAACGGGACCGCCCGCCAGAGCCTTCCACGCCGCCCGAGGCGGGCGCCGACCCGCACAGGGACGAAATAAAGCGCGAAATCATGCGCTTGATGCGCGGCTTCAGCGTGGAGATGACCACCGGTGAACTGGGCCGCGCGGTCAGCTTGCCGCCGGGCCTGGCGCAGGGCAGCCGCATCTTCATTCCCTGGGTGCCGGGCAATACGCCCGCTCAGACTGTGCGCGCTGCCATGCGCGTGCGGGAGCTGGGCATGGCGCCAGTGCCGCACCTGGCTGCGCGGGCGATGGCCGATGCGCCAGCGCTGGACGGCCTGCTCGAAGCGCTCTGCCGCGACGCCCAGGTTGACCAAATCCTGCTGGTTGCCGGCTCCAGGCCCGCGCCCGCGGGAGAGTTCGACTGCAGCCTGCAGGTTTTGCAAGACGGCTTTTTGCAGCGCCACGGCATCCGGGTTGTGGGACTGGCGGCGCACCCGGAAGGCAACCCCGACATCGACTCCGCGGCGCTGGCCCAAGCCCTCTGCGCCAAAAATGCCTTTGCCGCGGCCCATGCCAACGCCATTCACACTGGCCTGGTCACCCAGTTCTGTTTTGACGCCGACCCTATCCTCGCCTGGGAGCGGCGCGCGCGCATCGACGGCAACCGCTTGCCCGTCGAGGTCGGCCTGGCGGGGCTGGCTTCGATCGCCACCCTGATCCAATACGGCCGCAGTTGCGGGGTCGGCGCCTCCTTGCAGGTCTTGATGGGCCGGGCCGGCGGCCAGGGCCAGAGCTTGCGCCTGTTGCGGCTGGCCAAGCGCCTGGCGCCGGGCCAAATCGTCGTCGCGGTGGCGCAGGCCCGCATGGCCGGCCCGGCTTGCCGGTTCACGGGTTTCCATTTCTTCCCGTTTGGCGCCTTGTCCGCCACGGTGGCCTGGGCGGCGGCGCTTGCGCGTGGGGACTTTACACTGCTGCAAGACAGTGACGGCATCGCCACTGACATCAAACTGTGACAAGCAAACCCCACCCGAAGAATGAAGAGCGACATCGACATTGCCCAGGCCGTCCATAAGCGGCGCATCACCGAGCTGGCGTTTGAACAAGCCCAGATTCCCGAATCCGAACTTGAAAGCTTTGGCCGCTACAAGGCAAAACTGTCGCTTGATTTTTGCGCATCGGTGCAGGAGCAGGCCCAAGGCAGGCCACGCGGCAAGCTGATTTTGGTGACTGCCATTTCGCCCACGCCTGCGGGCGAGGGCAAGACCACCACCACGGTCGGCCTGGGCGACGCCCTGAATCTGCTGGGCAAGGCCAGCGGCAAACGCGCCATCGTCTGCCTGCGCGAGCCATCCCTCGGCCCGGTGTTTGGCATGAAAGGCGGCGCCGCGGGCGGCGGCATGGCACAGGTGGTGCCGATGGAAGACATCAACCTGCATTTCACGGGCGATTTCTCCGCGATTGCGCTGGCGCACAACCTGCTCGCGGCGCTGATCGACAACCACATCCACCATGGCAACGCCTTGGGGTTTGACGTGCGGCGCATTGTCTTCAAACGCGTGGTTGACATGAACGACCGCGCGCTGCGCGACATCACCATCGGTCTGGGCGGGCCGGCCAACGGTTACCCGCGTGAAGACGGTTTTGACATCGTGGCGGCCTCCGAGGTGATGGCGATTTTTTGCCTTGCCACCAGCTTGGGCGACCTCAAGGAACGGCTGGGCCGTATCGTGGTTGGTTACACCGCCGCTCAAACCCCGCTGCACGCCAGCGACCTCAAGGCCCACGGCGCGATGGCGGCGCTGCTCAAAAACGCGCTGGCGCCGAACCTCGTGCAGACGCTGGAGAACAACCTGGCCTTCATCCACGGCGGCCCGTTTGCCAACATCGCGCATGGCTGCAACTCGGTGCTGGCCACCGCCACCGCCTTGCGCCTGGCCGACTACGTGGTCACCGAGGCGGGTTTTGGCGCCGACCTCGGGGCCGAAAAATTCATTGACATCAAGTGCCGAAAATCCGGCCTGCGGCCCGACGCCGTGGTGCTGGTGGCCACGGTGCGGGCGCTCAAGTACCACGGCGGCATGGACGTGAAAGACTGTGGCGTGGAAAACGTCGAGGCGCTGCGCCAGGGCCTGGTGAACCTGGAGCGCCACATCCGCAACGTGCGTGAGCATTACGGCCTGCCGTGTGTGGTGGCGATCAACAACCGCACCGAAGACACCGCCGCCGAGATTGAGCTGCTGCGCGCCAGCGCCGCGAAATTTGGCGTGGAAGCGATCCTCGCGCGGCACTGGGCCGAGGGCGGCAAGGGCGCCACGGCGCTGGCCGAGGCGGTGGTGAAACTGTGTGGGCAGCCGAGTCAATTCAAATTCGTCTACGACGACGACATGTCCCTGTGGAACAAGGTCAGCGCCATTGCCACCAAAATTTACGGCGCGTCTGAAGTCACAGCCCACGACAAAATAAAAGCCCAGATCGAAAAACTGCAGACCAGCGGCTACGGCCATTTCCCGGTGTGCATCGCCAAAACCCAGTATTCGTTTTCAACCGACGCCAAATTGCGCGGCGCGCCCAGCGGGCATAGCCTGCAGATCCGCGAGGTGCGCCTGGCTGCGGGCGCCGAGTTCGTGGTGATGGTGTGCGGCGACGTGATGACCCTGCCCGGCCTGCCCAAAGTGCCGTCGGCCGAACACATTGACGTGGACGGCGCGGGGAGGATCACCGGGCTGTATTGACCCCGTAAACTTGCTGCTTTGACAGCCACCATCAAAGAGGAAGTTTCATGAGCATCGGATCGGCGATTGAATTCAAGGGCCAGGTTGCCATCGTCACCGGAGCCGGCAACGGGCTGGGCCGCCTGCACGCGTTGGCACTGGCCCAACGCGGCGCCAAAGTGCTGGTCAACGACCTGGGCGGCGCGCGCGACGGCACCGGCGCGTCCACGGGCGCGGCGCAGGCGGTGGTCAACGAGATCATTGCAGCCGGCGGCCAGGCGATTGCCAGCGGCGCTTCGGTGACTGACTTCGAGGCGGTGCAGGCGATGGTGCAGCAGGCGATGACGGCCTGGGGCCGCGTGGACATCCTGGTCAACAACGCCGGCATCCTGCGCGACAAAAGTTTCTCGAAGATGGAAATGGATGATTTCCGCCTTGTGATGGATGTGCACCTGATGGGCGCGGTGCATTGCTGCAAGGCGGTGTGGCCGCACATGAACGCGCAGAAATACGGGCGCATTGTCATGACCACGTCAAGCTCCGGGCTGTTTGGCAACTTCGGCCAGACCAACTACGGCGCGGCCAAGATGGCGCTGGTCGGCCTGATGCAGTCACTCTCGATTGAAGGCGCAAAAAACGACATCCGTGTCAATTGCCTCGCGCCCACCGCGGCCACGCGCATGACCGAGGAGCTGATGAGCGAAGCCGTGCTCAAGGCGCTGGCGCCCGAGGCCGTGGTGCCGGCCCTGCTGGTTCTGGCCTCACGCGGCGCGCCCAGCCGCGCCATCCTGGGCGCAGGGGCAGGCACCTTCGAAGCCGCGCACATCACGCTCACACAGGGCCTGTGGCTCGGCTGCGACGAGTCAACGCCCGAGCGCCTGGCGGCGCGCCTGAGCGAGGCCACCGCGCGCGAAGGCGACATCGTGCCGCAAAGCGGCTCGGCGCAGGGCAGCAACGAGATCGGCAAAGCCAGCGCGGCCGCCGCGCAAACCCTTCAGCCTAAATAATTAACTTGGGTATTAACAAAATTGACAATAATTAACATGGGTGTTAATTATTGAGTCACTTCTGCTCATTTTTCAGAAAATATGATAAAAATCGGCAACGAAGTCACGTGAAATGGTCATTGTTTGCTATTAAATATATAGCAAACAGTGTCAAAACAGATTTTTGCAGCGATCCAACCCAACCCAGCTCCCCGTGAATAATTCCCCCTCGATCCCGGTGGTCGCCATCCAGGGCCTGGCCAGCCTGGTGGCAGCGATGGGCATTGGCCGTTTCGCCTTCACACCCCCGTTTCCCCTGGGGCAACAGCAAGACGGCCCCTCGCCCGCGCAAGGCGCTGGCAGCCGGCGGTAAACCTTGTTGACAGTCAGTGCCCCTCATTGTCATGATGGGCATTATTCCTCCACGAGAGACAAATCCATGAACAGATTGACCCTGGCGCTGGCCTTGCTGGCTGCCTTGATCGTGACGGGCCTGCCGGCCCAATCCCAAACCCTGCGCTGGGCGGCGCGGGCGGATATTTTGACGACCGACCCGCACTCTGAGGTGATCGCCTTCACCAACTATGTCAACGCGCAGATGTACGAAAGCCTGGTGACGCGCGACAAAGACCTCAACGTCATCCCCTGCCTGGCGACCGAATGGACCATGGTCAACCCGCTCTTGTGGCGCTTCAAGCTGCGCCCTGGCGTGAAGTTCCACGACGGCACGCCCTTCACGGCAGATGACGTGGTGTTTTCGGTGAAACGCGCGCAGCAGCCCACGGCCAACCAACGCACCTTTGCGATTCCGATGGGCGAGCCGCGCAAAGTCGATGATTTGACGGTCGAATTCACGC
Organism: Rhodoferax sp.; assembly: GCA_031379255.1. Classification (GTDB taxonomy): domain Bacteria; phylum Pseudomonadota; class Gammaproteobacteria; order Burkholderiales; family Burkholderiaceae_C; genus JANYCG01. Next base: position 7,516 of record JANNEZ010000526.1, read on the forward strand.
TTCAGCAGTTCAACCCGATCTTTCTGGTGCACACCACACAGATTTTCATGATGAGCAAGGCCTGGTCGGAGAAGAACAACGCCGCCACCACGCCAGACTTCAAAGCCAAGGAGGTCAAGTTCACACTCTTCAACGCCAATGGCACCGGACCCTACAGCCTGGTTTCGCGCCAGCCCGACAGCAAAACAGTCTTCAAGCGCAACCCGAACTGGTGGGGCCAGTTTGACGGCAACGTGCAGGACGTGGTGTTCACGCCGATTGGCAACGACGCTACCCGCACGGCGGCTTTGATGTCGGGCGAAATTGATTTCATTTACGACCCTTCTTTGCAGGACTTGCCGCGTTTTCGCGGCTCGCCCGCCACCAAGGTGCTGGATAACGTGGGCAACACCAGCGCGCACATTGGTATGGACCAGAGCCGTGACGAGCTGCTTTACAGCAGCGTCAAAGGTAAAAACCCGTTCAAAGACGTGCGTGTGCGCCGCGCCCTCTACCACGCGATGGACATTGAAACCATGCGCAACGGCGTGCTCAACGGGCAAGCCTATCCCACTGGTTCGATCACCCATTCGCCCAGAGCGTCGTTCAACGACCCGGAGGTCGAAAAACGCCTGCCGTTTGATTTGGCAAAGGCGCGCGCGCTGATGGCCGAGGCCGGCTACCCGCAGGGATTTGACGTGACGCTGGATTGCCCGAACTCTACCCCGGCGGCGGCGGCAATTTGCACCAGCCTGGCCACCATGTGGGCGCAGATTGGCGTGAAAATTCGCGCCAATCTGATGCCGGTGCCTCTCTTTTACGGCAAGACGGAGAAACTCGACACTTCGCTCTACCTGTTTGGCTGGGCTGGCGCCAGCACTGATGCCGAGCCACAATTGACGTCACTCCTGCGCCAGCGCGGGCCAGGGGGAGTCGGCCACTTCAACTGGGGCAACTACAAAAACCAGAAACTTGAAGACCTGGCTGTCGCGTCTTACAAAGAAACCGACTCGGCCAAACGCGAGCAACTGATCAAGGCTGCGCTCTTGGAGCATAACGAGCAGGTGAACCATATTCCCATGCACCGCGCCGGCATTCCATGGGCCATGCGCAGCAACGTCACGGCCGTTCACCGGGCCGACAACCGGATGGAATGGCGCTGGATTTCGGTGGCGGCCAAGCCGTGATCGAGAAAACGCAGGGCGCAAAAAAACCTCCCGCCGGTGGCCCGGTCGGGAGGTTTTAAAGGTGTGGCAGGGATCAGTGCAAGCGCAGCCGGATCAAGCAGCTTTGCGGGCGCGGCGTTTCACGGCTGACACCGTGGCACCCACTTTGCCGCCTTTATCGCCTTGAGCGGCTTTGACCAACTGCGTAGAACGCGCTTCGATTTTTTCAGCCACTTTGCTCACGGCGACGACGGCCGGCACGGCGGCTACGGCGATTTTGTTGAGCGACTGGCTGCCAGTGGCTTTTTCAAACCGGGTGGCGTTCGCGGCGACTTGCTGAACGCCTTTGGCGGCGAGCGTTACGGCGCGGCTGATGGCCAGGTCAGCGCCATCGCTGTACAGCGTGATGCCCTTGATGTAATAACCGCTGAGTTTTTTCTCGGCCGACAAGGCGTTGCTGCGCACTTCGGCGCTGAGTTTGCGGGCCGACTTCATCACGGCGCTTTCCCAGCGCTGGTCGACCAGGCCGGCCACGCGTTCGTTGCCGACGCGGTAGGCGTTGACAACATTCCTGGCGGTGTTGCCGTAGGTCTGGATCAGGCTGGTCGCAACGGAAGACAGGTTTTGAGCGCTCATGGGGAAATCCTTCTGGAATGGTTGATGTCGATGGAAGGAATTTTCGCGCTTCGCCCTAGTGGGCACACCCTAAATGGGGGGTGTTTCCTAGAGCTTCGCCTCTAGACCGCAATGGTCTGAATCACCGCAACCGTCAGCGTTGCGGCATGTTTTTGAGGCCGAAACCCAGGCTCACGGTTGCATCCGGGGGGATCGGCGGCATGCTGGTGTTCCAGTCGAGCCAAGCTTGGCGCAGGGCTTCAAAACGAGCGGTTTCGTGGCCGGCCAGGTTGGCGCGTTCGCGCGCGTCCTGTGTCACGTTGAAGAGGTATTCGTGTTCATCGACCTTGAGGTATTTCCAGTCACCGTCGCGCAGGGCGCGTTGGCTGCGGTGGTTCATGCGCCAGTGCAGGGGCCGCCGGAAATGATGTGCGGGGTCGCGCAACACCGGCAACACCGAGACACCATCAAGCGGGTGGGCGGCGTCCGCCAACACACCGGCGGCGTCGAGCATCGTGGCGGACCAGTCCATCGTCATGCACTGCTGGGCGCTCACGCCGCCGGGCTGGATCACGGCGGGCCAGTGCGCGACCCAGGGCACACGGATGCCGCCTTCGGTCAGGTCCATCTTGCCGCCCACCAGGGGCCAGCTGTCGGAGAAACGCTCGCCGCCGTTGTCGCTGGTGAAGACGATCAGGGTGTTGTCCAGTTGACCATTGGCCCGCAGTGCCGCGACCAGCTGGCCGATGCCTTCGTCCATGTGGTGGATCATGCGCTGGTAGGTGTGGATGTTGCCGCCGTGCAGGTGAAACAGGTTGCTGGCCACTTCGCTGGCCCGCGCGCCGTCGTCCCGGGTTTCCCACGGCCAGTGCGGCGCGGTGTAGTGCAGGCTCAGGAAGAAGGGCGCCGGGCTTGACGCGGAGGTCTGGGCCATGCGGTTCACGCAGTCAACCGCGCGGCGCGAGATCAGGTCGGTGAGGTAACCGGTTTCGTGTTTTTCCGTCTCGCCTTCGAACAAGTCATGCGCGCCGGTGGAGGCGCAATGCGTGAAGTAGTCCACACCACCGGACATCGGCCCGAAGAACTCTTCATAGCCGGATTTCAGTGGCCCGAAACTCGGCGCATAACCCAGATGCCATTTGCCGATCAAGGCGGTGCGGTATCCGGCGCCCTTGAGCAGCGAGGGCAGTGTGGGATGTTCGGGTGGCAGGCCCAGCACCTTGCTGCCTTTGCTCTTGCTGTTGATCGGCTCCTCGGCCGCGCCACGCAGACGGTACTGGTAACGCGCCGTCATCAGGGCGAAACGGGTGGGCGAGCAGACCGGCGAGTTGGCATAACCCTGTGTGAACTTGATGCCGCGCGCGGCAAGCTGGTCGATCACTGGCGAAACAGCCGAACGGCCACCGTAACAACCCAGGTCGGCGTAGCCCAGGTCGTCGGCGACGATGAAAATCAAATTCGGGCGCTTGCCCCTGGTTGGAGCCATCATGAGGCCACAAAACCGGTGGCTTTCACCACACGCGCCCAATGCGCCGAGTCTTCCTTGATCCGCGCCGTAAGTTCCGCGCGCGTGCCGCCCACCGGATACATGCCGGCTGCCAGCAACTGCGCGCGTACCTCGCGAGACGTGACGGCCTTGTTGAACTCCGCATGCAGCCGCTCCAAAACCGTTTTGGGCGTTTTGGCCGGGGCCAGGTAGGAGAACCAGGCGCTGGCCTGCACCTTGGGAAACCCGAGTTCGCCAAAAGTCGGCACGTCAGGCATGAAGGGCGAACGCGTGCTGCCGCTGGTGGCGAGCACCTTGACCTTGCCGCTGTTGCGGTGCGCGATGGTGCCCCCCACCACGTCAAAAAACATCAGGATCTGGCCGCCGAGGATGTCCTGGCGCGCGCCGGTGGCGCCCCGGTACGGAACGTGCGTGGCTTTGATGCCCGCCGCGTCATTGAGCATTTCCACCAGGAAGTGGGCCGGCGTGCCCGCGCCATACGACGCAATCGATGCCTTTGCCGGGTTGGCCTTGATCCACTCGATCAGCTCCTTGAGGTTGTTGGCTGGAACGGACGGGTGCACGTTCAGCGCCAGCTCGAAACGCGCCGCCAGCACGATTGGCTCAAAGTCTTTGAGCGGGTCAAAACGCACGTCTTTGTAGGTGTGCGGGTTCATCGCCAGCATGGAGGCGGTGCCCAGCACCAGGGTGTGGCCGTCTGGCTCGGCGGCTTTGGCGGCTTCCATGGCGATGTTGCCATTGGCGCCAGACTTGTGTTCCAGGATCACCGTGCCCAGCGAATCTTTGACATGGGCGGCGATGGCGCGCGTCAACACGTCCATGGTGCCGCCGGGTGGCACGGGGATAAACACCCGGATCGGCTTGCTCGGGAAAGCCTGAGCCAGCGTTGTGCCCGGCAGGGCCAGGCTGCCTGCACTGGCGGCCAGGGTCTGGAGGGTCTGGCGGCGCGAAACGCGCGGCGAACTGGGAAGCGGGCGAAGGGGTGTCATGGTGAATGCCTGAACTTGGAACGGGTTGAGCCATCTAATTTGCGACATTGTCACCCGCTCACCCAGCGCGCCGCTAAACTGTGCCCCTCAGGAAAACCCGTAAAGCAGAAAGAATAACCATGGTATTTGTCGTTGCCACCATTGACCTGAACCCCGGAACGCGTGACGCCTTCCTAGTCGAATTCAAAAAAAATGTGCCGCTGGTGCTGGCAGAAAACGGTTGCATGGCCTACGCACCCGCGGTCGACGCCGAAACCGGTTTCCCGACCCAGTTCAAAACCGGCCCCAACAGCGTGACGGTGATTGAGCAGTGGGCCAGCCTGGATGCGCTCAAGGCGCATGCGGCGGCGCCCCACATGAAAACCTACCGCGTTGCGGTGAAGGATTTTGTCAAGGGTCTTGAGCTGCGTGTGTTTGATCCGGCTTGAAGACGGTTTGAACTGACCTCATGAGTATTCTTCCCTTGAGCCTGCTGAACGGGCCGAAGCTGGACGACCCAAAGCCGCTGGTGATCTACCACGGCGGGGGTTGCCCCGACGGGTTCGCTGCGGCCCTTGCCGCGTGGTTCTTTTATGAAGGTCGCGCCGAGTTTTTCAGCGCCGACCATGGCGACATCCATTCCATCGACGACTTGCCGGATGTGGCCGGCCGCGCTGTCTACATCCTGGATTTTTCGTTCAACGCAGACATCCTCAGGGCGATTGATGTGCGCGCGGCACGCCTGATGCTGCTCGACCACCACCAAAGCGCCGCCGACACGCTGGCCGGCTTCACCTGCCGCTGCGGGGCGCTGCATTTCGACATGAAAAAATCGGGCGCGCGCCTGGCCTGGGAATATTTTTTACCCAACCGGCCCTTGCCCGACCTGATCCGGTACGTGGAAGACCGCGACCTGTGGGTCTGGCTGTACCCACACAGCGCCGCGTATCTGGCGGCGCTCGACATGGAGAAACAGGATTTCCAGCGCTGGTCCGACATCTCGAATTTCGGGCCTGTAGAGCTGGCCGCCTACCTCGCACGCGGCCAGGCCATGGACGAGAAATTCAACAAACTCGCCGAGGGCATCGCCGAAAGCGCCAAACCTGTGGTGTTCAATGGGGTCACCGGTTTGATGGTGAATGCGCCCAACGTGTTCCACAGCCTCTTGGGAAATGTGCTGAGCCAGAAAAGCGGCACCTTCGCCCTGATCTGGACGGTGCACAAAACCGGTGCCATCAAGGCCGGCCTGCGTTCGCAAAAAGGTTTCAACTGCATCCCAATGGCCCAAACCATGGGCGGCGGCGGCCACCCGCAGGCCAGCGCCTTTCGCATGGACCTGGAGTTGCTGCCCGAGTTGTTGCGTGGACGTTTGAATGCCCCCTGAAAAGTCCGGACAGGGTTGAGCGGCGTGGCGATCCAGTGGTTTCCGGGGCACATGCACCTCACGCGCAAGGCGATCGCCGAGCGCATCGGCGAAATTGACGTCGTGCTCGAATTACTCGACGCGCGGCTGCCGGGTTCCAGCGCCAACCCGATGCTGGCCGCGCTCACGATTGGCAAACCCACCGTCAAGCTCCTGAACAAGCAGGACCTGGCGGACCCGGCGCAAACCACCGCCTGGCTGGCGCATTACAACGCGCAGGCCGGCACCCAGGCCTTCGGGCTGGACGCGAGCGTCAACGCACCCCTGCAGCATCTGCGCCGGGCATGCACCAGCCTTGCACCTGCGCGGGGTGCCATGAGCAAACCGATGCGGGTGTTGATTTGCGGCATCCCCAACGTCGGCAAATCCACACTCATCAACACCCTCACCGGCAAACGCTCCGCCAAGACGGGCGACGAAGCGGGGGTGACCCGCATCACCCAGCGCATCACCCTGGCCGATGGCTTTTACCTGTTCGACACCCCCGGCGTGTTGTGGCCCAAAATCGCTGTGCCGCAAAGCGGCTTCAATCTGGCGGCCAGTGGCGCCATTGGCAAAAACGCCTATGAAGAAATCGACGTGGCGCTGGCCCTGCTGGACTACCTGAAAACGCACTATGCGGCCGAGCTGGCGGCGCGTTATTCAATCAGCGCGCTTTCCCAGGGATTTGCCGAAACCGATGAAGAAGAATTGTTGGCCGCCATTGGCCGCAAACGCGCCGCCTTGCAGGCCGGCAACACCGTCAACCTGCAAAAAGCGGCGGAAATCCTCATTCACGACTTTCGCAGCGGCGTGTTGGGGCGGATCACCTTGGAGATGCCGGCCGAGATGGCGGCCTGGCAAGCGCAGGCACTGTTGGTCGAGGCAGAAAAAAAACCAAAATAATCACATTGAGAGAGAAAGGCTTCCTTTTTGGGTTTTGCAGACGGGAAGGTGGGCTATATACTTCCACCAGGGAGTTACAAAATGAAACGAATTCGGTTATCGCCGGGCTGGCTGCTGGCAGCAGTCTTGGCTATTTTTCACGCAGATATTGTTGCCCGCACTTTTTGTCATGACGGGACCGCCCTACGGCAGACGACGCCCGAAAGAGTGCTTGCCAACAAGGTTGCGCAGTCGGCGGTTGTGTTGCAGCAGCAGCCCTACAACGTCGACCTGATTTGTCAGCTACTGGCTCATTTGGAACCCGCCGACGCTGCCCATTACAGCGGCATTTGCAATTCTTACACTGGCGTCCGCGCGCCATTTGCGCTTCTGGTCGCTGGCACACTGACCCAGAAGTTCCGCGACACCAGCGGTTTTTTCCCGAATTCGTACATCGCCAACTACCGGCCGACGTTTGCCTTGTTTGAATGGGCGGGCGGCCGGCCTGGCGCGCAGATTGGCACGCTGGTGGGGGCCGACCAAGGCTTGACCCGCTGCCAGGTCACGCCCAACGTCATTGCGTTTTTTAATGGGGTGGCGAATGCCGAGGACGCTGCAGTGGATAGTTTGATTCGCCTTCGCAAAGAATTCGCTGGAGAATACAATTTTGCGCCGCTCAGCTACGACCTGCTTTACAACCAAACCGGATGCGGGGCGGGCGCCCTAGGTGGTTTGGCTTGCCTGGAAGACATCTTCGAGGTTTTTGCACAACGAGATCGCGAATTGCAAGGTGTCCTCTCCAACCGCTGGGAATTGTTCTGGGAAATCCTGTCAGCCCGCCACAGCCAAAGCAGTTCACTGACCGGGCGTCTTCTGTCATTGCTGGGTGGCGCAGGCAATGCCCTGTTGCAACTGGTCGACGCCACCTTCAGCGCCATGGTCAACCAACTGGCCGCCGTGACGGGGCGCCTGCTTGCCAGCCCGCCCACCGCTGCCAACACCGCAAGCCACGTCGCCAAATTGCAGGCGTACGCAGACGCCAACCGTGGCATGCTGCTGGTGGCCCATTCCCAAGGCAACCTGTTCGTCAACGCGGCTTTTGACGCCCTCATGGCCAGCCGCCCCACAGCCACCGCCAAAGTGGTGCATGTGGCGCCGGCCTCGCCCACCTTGCGCGGTGACTACGCCCTGGCCGACATTGACCTGGTCATCAACGGCCTGCGCCTGAGCGGCGTGAACAGCGTGCCGTCTGCCAACCTGGCCCTGCCGGTCAACCGGGCCGACCTCAGCGGCCACCTGTTTGAAGCGACCTACCTGGACACCGCCCGCGCTGGGTATGCGCGGTTCAAAATCATGGTGACCTCAGCGCTCGACGCCATGTGACGACAAAAAGGACTCCGACATGCAAAACCCTGTTCAAACAAGCGCCGCGCCTTTCGTCGTTTTATGCGCTTCGACCCTGTTGGCGTTAAGCGCCTGCATGGGCCAAGACAGCCCGGCGGCCAATGCCCCTGGCTCGGGCGGCGTGGTGGCGGCGCCTGCAACTCTGCTGGCGCAAATCCAGGCATTGGAGGCCAGCGGAGCATTGCCCGCGTTGGACCGCTCTGCCGACCTCAAGGGGCCGGATGCCAACAATAACGGCGTGCGGGACGACATTGAGGCTTGGATTGCGTCATTGCCAATAACCGAGACACAGAAGAAGGCGGCGATGCAAAGCGCGCGTGCCCTACAGAATACTCTTGTTGTTGATTTGGCAGACAACGCGGCATTGCAGAGGGCGGGAGATCAACTTGCGGCTGCCGCAGTTTGTAGGAGCGATTCGTTTTCGCAAAACTTTGAGGATGGGAGTAGTTTGAGGTCAAAAGTCGAAGCGTTCACTGCGAATACCCGTGAGCGCGCCAGACGGTACCTGGACTACAACAAGGCGCGTTCGGGCAGCGTGACTACATTGCCAAGTGGCAACACCTGCGAACCTTGACGAATGCCCCTCGAATGGCCCTTGAAATTGCTGGATGATCGTGGGAGTATGAGACCCGTTTATGCCACAGGGAACGTCCTTTGTCTTTGGATCAGTGCGCTGAGCGCCTGCATGGGCCATGACAGTCCGGCGGCCAATGCCGCTGGCTCGGGCGGCGTGGCGGCGGTGCTTGCAACCCTGCTGGCGCAAATCCAGGCGCTGGAGGCCAGCGGCGCGTTGCCTGCGCTGGACCGCTCCACCGACATCAAGGGGCCGGACGCCAACAACAACGGCGTGCGGGACGACATTGAGGCTTGGATTGCGTCATTGCCAATAACCGAGACGCAGAAGAAGGCGGCGATGCAAAGTGCGCGAGCAAGTCAACGGGCTTTACTTGTAGATTTGATGGACGCGGCAGCATTGCAATCGTTGGGAAATTTGGAAATAGCCAGCACTGTTTGCATTAAGGATTCGTTTATTCCGGATCGCCCGCTGGGCTCTGTTTTGAGCTCAAAAATCGAGGCTATGACAGCCAACACTCGAGAGCGTGCGCGACGTTACTTGGACTACAACAAAGCAGTTTCTGGTAGTGCGACTTCCCTGCCTGAAGGCAACACCTGCGAACCTTGACGAATGCCCCTCGAATGGCCCTTGAAATTGCTGGATGATCGTGGGAGTATGAGACCCGTTTATGCCACAGGGATCGTCCTTTGTCTTTGTATCGGTGCGTTGAGCGCCTGCATGGGCCAAGACAGCCCGGCGGCCAATGCCGCTGGCTCGGGCGGCGTGGCGGCGGCGCCTGCAACCCTGCTGGCGCAAATCCAGGCGCTGGAGGCGAGCGGCGCATTGCCCGCGCTGGACCGCTCTGCCGACGTCAAGGGGCCGGATGCCAACAACAATGGCGTCAGGGATGACATTGAGGCCTGGATCGTGGCCATGCCTATCTCGGAGGCGCAAAAAAAAGGGGCGATGCAATCAGCCCGCGCTCAGCAAAGAATGCTTGTTGTCGATTTGACTGACAGATTGGCATTGCAGTCCGCCGCAGACCAAATGGCAGCAAGCGTTGTTTGTTTGAGCGACGTGTTTTCTCCGAACCGTCAGGACGGGCGCAGTTTGAGCTCAAAAATCGAAGCGGTCACCGCGAATACCCGTGAGCGCGCCAGACGGTACTTGGATTACAGCAAGGCGCTTCACGGCAGTGTGATTTCTCTCCCCAATGGCAACACCTGCGAACCTTGACGAGAGATAGACGGATGACAACAACGTCCTGCTGGGCGATATTGACCCTGACGACGCGCTGAAAGCAAATTGGCGCCAGCCACCGTCAAACCAAGTAGTGAAACCCCAAAAATCAAGCCGCGACGTACAATAGGCGGTTTGCGCAAGCACAGGGCGAAAGCCCCGGATGTAATTTTGGAGGATCGATTTGGCCAAGGAAGAACTGATTGAAATGCGTGGACGGGTCTCGGAGGTGCTGCCGGACTCGCGTTACCGTGTCACGTTGGAGAACGGCCATGTGTTGATCGCCTATTCCGGCGGCAAAATGCGCAAGAACCACATCCGCATCATTGCGGGCGACGACGTCACGCTGGAGATGTCGCCGTATGACCTCTCCAAGGGCCGCATCATGTTCCGCCACATCGCTGGGCGCACCAGTTTCAACCAGAGCTGACGTGTCCACGCCCGCGCCAGCGCTTGAAGTCCTGCCGCGTGCGCTTTCTGCCTACAAAAAGGGCAACATTGGCATTGAGTACGTGCACCGTTTTGAATCCGGCAAACCCGGTCCGCACGTCCTCATCAACGCCCTGACCCACGGCAACGAGCTGTGCGGCATGGTCGCCGCCACACATGTGCTGGATGCCGGCCTGCGCCCGAAGCGGGGCACCCTCACCGTGAGTTTCGCCAACGTTGAGGCTTACGAATCCTTTGACGCCGCGCAGCCGTTTGACAGCCGCCAGCTGGTTCACAACTTCAACCGAATCTGGTCGGGCGAATGGCTTGAAGGCAGTGAAGACAGCCCCGAGCTGCGCCGCGCCCGCATCATGCGACCGGTCGTGGCGGCTGCCGACCACATCCTGGACATCCATTCGACCAGCCAGGACGTTGTGCCGTTTTGGGTTTACCCCGGCTTTGCGCGCAATGCGCAGGCCGCGCTGGCGATTGGCCGGCCTGCGGTGCACATGGTCATGCCGTCTGGCATGGGTTCTGGCACGCCGCTCATCCAGCATGGCGCCCACGGCAGTGACGCCGGCATGGGCGCCGCGATGGTGGTGGAGTGCGGCCAACATTTCAAACGCGCCAGCAGCGACCTGGCAACGGCCGTCACGCTCGATTTTCTGGCGCATTTCGGCCTGATCGACGCGGCACCCAACCCGCAACCCAAGGCAGCGCCAAAACGCCTGGAACTGCTGCACACCCACGTGATCCAGACCACCGAGTTCGCCCTGGTACGGCCGCTGGTGGGCTTTGAGGTGTTTGCCAAAGGCGAGCTGATCGCCACAGACGGTGCGCAGGAAATCCGCGCCGTGTGTGACGACTGCACTGTGATGATGCCTGCGCGCACGGCGATTGTCGGGCGCGAGGGCGTGTATTTGACGCGCCCGGTTTAGGTCTCATCCTTTACCTTCGCTTAATCCGGCCTTTGCAATCGGCGGCTAGCATGACGGCATAACAACTTGATCAGGATGTGTTTCATGAATAAATCAACATTGACCCTTGCTCTGGTTGTGAGCCTCGCAGGACTGTTGGGCGCTGCCATTAGCCCCAGCGCGCAGGCCACCGGCCTGGCCACCTGCGATTCCGGCGCCAAGAGCGGCTGGCAGCCGGTTGAAAAACTGGAGGCCCTGCTCAAGGAAAAGGGCTATACGGTGCGCCGCATCAAGGAAGATGGCGGCTGTTACGAGGTGTATGCCCTGAATGAAAAAGGCGAACGGGGCGAATATTATTTTCACCCGGTGACCCTGGCGCCAGTGCCCACCAAAGCCCGCTGAAGCCGTTCCAGGTGAGCGCAGCCGTGGCGCCAAAAACCGTCTGGAGCCCTTGGCTGCGCCTGCTGCACTGGCTGCTGGCAGTCTCGATGATCACCAGTTTCGTCACCCACGAAGGCGGCGGCGACCTGCACGAATGGAGCGGTTACCTGGCCCTGGCAGCGGCCAGTATCCGGGTGGTGATGGGCTTTGCCGGCAGCGGCTACTGGCGGTTTTCGCAGTTTGTGCGCTCGGCGCCCGCCACATTGGCCTACGCGATGGCTGTGATAAAACGGGCCGAAGCGCGCCACATCGGGCATAACCCGCTGGGCGGATGGATGGTGCTGGCGTTGCTGGCCGATGCCATTGCCACCGGCTTCACCGGCTGGTTGTTCACCACCGATCTATTCTTTGGCTACGCCTGGCTGGCGACGCTGCATGGCGTGCTGGGGCAGGCGCTGATCCCGCTGCTGGCCCTGCACATCGCCGGGGTGGTGTTCACGTCATGGCGGCACCGCGAAAACCTGGTGGGCGCCATGGTGCACGGGAAAAAACGCCCGTAGTTGAAGACCTTCAGCCGACGCGCGTTCAGTGGCCGTGCCGCTTCTGAAACAATCACCTTGTGTGCACCAACTACACCCCGACCGCACGCGACCGGTTCAAGGCTTCGCGCCTGGGCATTGCCCACCTGCCGGTCAACCATTGGCCGCCCGAAGTTTTCCCGGGGTACGAGGCGCCGATCGTGGTGCAAAGCGGCGGTGACACGTTCAAACTGGAAATCGCCAAATTCGGCCTGATGCCGCGCTGGTGCCGCGACCCTGCGCAGGCGCAGCAAATCGCCCGGGGGGCCTACAACGCGCGCAGTGAAACCGTCGCGCAGAAACCGAGCTTCCGCAGCGCCTGGCGCGAGCGGCAATGGGCCCTGGCGCCGATGGAGAGTTATTTCGACCCGATGTGGGAAGACGCCGCGCACAACGGTGGAAAATCGGTGCGCTGGCGCATTGCCGGCGCCGATGGCGAGCCCTTCGCCTGCGCCGCATTATGGGAGCGTTGGAGCGACACAAGCACCGGTGACATCATCACCAGTTTCAGCCTGCTCACGGTGAACGCCGCCGGCCACGCTCTGTGCGGCCGTCTGCAGCGGCCGGGCGATGAAAAACGCATGCCGGTGATCATCGCGGCCAACGATTGCGACGCCTGGCTGCACGCCACGCCTGACGAAGCCCAGGCCTTCATGCGCACCCCGCCCGCCGGTGTGCTGGTGGGCGGGCCGGCACCTCAAGCTGCGCATAAAAGCAGCGTCAAAGCGGATAATAATAAACAATTATTCTGATGTCTTAATCGGTAAGCCATGAAGTCACGAATTAATTATATTTATTGCTATTAATAAGTGACTTAAATTAACTTAAAAAAGTACAAATGTCACGTTTAAACCCACTTCCACCGGAAACTACACCGGAACTCAAAAACCATTTTGACTACTTCCTCACCACGCTGGGTTTCACACCCAACAGCGTGTTGACGATGCAGCGCAAGCCCAAGATGGTCAAGGCATTTGCCGAGCTCAATGCCGCCGTGATGGACCCGGCCGGTGAGGTGGAAGTCGGTTTTCGCCGCCTGATCGGCCACGTGGTGAGCCAGGTGGCCGGTTGCCGCTATTGCCAGGCGCACACCCTGCTGGGCGCGCACAACAAAGGCGTGAGCGACGCCAAGCTGGCCGACGTCTGGCGCTACGCCACCAGCCCGCATTACAGCGAGCGTGAGCGCCTCGCGATGGACTTCGCGCTGGCCGCAGCCACCCAACCCAATGCCGTGACGGACGCGCAGTTCAAAGAATTACAGCAGCATTGGCGCGACACCGAGATCGTCGAAATTCTCGGCGTGGTGGCGATGTTCGCCTTTTTAAACCGCTGGAATGACACGATGCAAACGCCGTTGGAGGCACCCGCCATCGCAGTCGCTTCAAAGGCGTTGGGCAACAAAGGCTGGACGCCCGGCGGGCACGTTTAGCGGTCGTTTTCTGTTTGCAGGGTGCGGCTCGTTATTTGTGTAGTGGCCGTCGGCCTGAACCCCCGCAGCACCGCCGGCGCTCAACTGTCGCTGGCCCTTCGGGCGACCATCTGCAGTACGCAACGACGGGGCCGCTGCGCAAACTCGCCCTATGGGCTCAAACAGTGCGCAGCTCTGTCGGTCTGCTGCGCAGCCCCCAGACCCCATCGTTTTACGTGCTTCGAGGCAGCGACAGACGAGCGCCAGCGGCACTGCGGGGGTTCAGGCTGGGGGTACAAACCGTGGAGCCAATCGGCGCGCCCGCACTTTTGCCAGTACTTGACGCGATGCTCGTCGCGCGTCTGACTTGTGTGCCGAGCTAGGTAACATTTTTTGCTACACCGGAGAGCATACTTCGTAATTCCGTCTCAAGTGCTTGACGAGCGATCGGGACCTCTTTGTCGAAATACTCTGAGGACTGAATCCAAACGTCAAGCCTCTCTTTTATAACGTGTCCTGGAGCGTATTCATTGGTCTGTGAGTAAACGCCGAACTGGATGACTCGGGAACGCATACCTTGAAGAAACTCTTCTATTTGTTTGCATACGGCCTCTGGCAGAAAAATTCGGTTCTTGTCGAACTCGCGAAAGAACTCTGCAGACTTGTTCATCGCGGTAGCAAATTTTTCATTCTTAGGTGGTTCACCGCCAAACTCAGCTATCGCAACAAGACTTTGCCCTGCCCATTGAACTTCCACCAACAACGCGTAGAGGTCGGTAATTACTTCGGCACGCCTTTCGTGAAGCCTGGAGAAACGCACTTGGTGTTCCAGTGAAACCATCTGAAGTTCGTGCTTGAGACGCTCTGATGCCTCAATTGAAGCCGATGCCAGGGTTGCTTTGAATTTTTCCAAGTCCTTCGCAAGAAGTTGCGACCCGAAGGAGCGAGCAAGCCAAGCCAAGACGAGCAAAAGTGCAGCGTTTCCACCGAAGGCGAGAAGTAAGGTTTGCCAAGGGCTCATCGGTGCCAACTTTGGTGTATCCCGCAAGACCCAGAAATAACATGGCGACCCGCCAGATAACGGGGATGGTTCAAATCAAAAAAAGCTGTTGCTGACATAGACTTGGCATCATAGCCCGCTCAAAAGAACAGGTGCAGTGATTTCGGCAAAGTCGCCAAGTGCTCTTGATCCGTAACTGCCACGTCGCTTCAAACCTTCTCCGCCAGCGTGGCATTGCGCCGTCCCGACGATTTCTGCGCCGTGACGCCGCAGGCGTCGCGGGTTAAGCACCATGAGGAGCGGCGGCGCAATGTCTCGCTGGCGGCGGGAGCGGTGAAACCAGCGCGCCCTCAATGGTCACCTGAATTTGGCATTAGAAAATGTCCTGCATCGCCAGCGGTGAAACGGGCATTCAAACGCGAGTCAACTCCAAAAATTCGCCAAAAAGTGAGGTTGTCTGTTGGATTGGCCAGTCAACCGGCGTCCAATTCACGCGAAGCTTTCCTGCAAAGCCTCTTGGGCCAGAGTATTGATGCTTTTGCCTTTGGCCTGCGCTGCAATAGCGAGTTTTTCGTGAAGCTGCGGCGAAATGCGCAAATTGAATTTGCCTGAAAAATGCCGCCTGGGCTCAATGCCCTTTTCAGCACAAACTGCAAGAAAAACCTGAAGCGAGCGTTTGAACTCTGCTCGAAGTTCCTTTGGATTTTTCCCGTAGAAATCAGCGCCACCGTTCAGGCCGAGAATTTCCCCCCGGAACATATCAAGATCGGCATCGAATTCAATCGTTGCGTGATAATTGTCAACAGTCATGACGTTCATGGTTCGACTCCGTGTTGCTCTAGCCATTTGCGGATTGACGCCACCGCGCCCTTGTCCGTGTTCGGCGAGGGATGCGGGCGGTGAAAGACCCGCACTTCACCGAACAAAAAAACAGATACCCGGCTGCCTGCCCGTTCTTCAATGTCTGCACCCAGCTCAATGAAGAGACCCTCAATATCGCGCCATTGGACATTGCCGCTTGTTGGCCGCGAATAGATCAATTCAACTATTCGCTGATGCCGGCGTTTCATCCTGAAATGGTACCATATTCAGGTACTGTGTGCCAAACAGACCAGGTGGCCCCAAGCCAGAATCAAACCGAATCCAGCCACTCCCGAACCACCTTGTTGAACTCCTCCGGCTTGCGCACCATCATCCAGTGCCCGCTCTCGATGCCAACGGCTTTGCCGCCAGGCGTGGCAGCCACGGTCTCCAGCCATTTGGGAGAGTGGAACATGAAAGGTTTGCGCTTGCCGTAGATGTACAGCGTGGGCCACTGGGGGCGGATTTTGGCCAGGCCCGCGAAGCCGCCCAGGGCATTCATCCAGTTCATGGCGTAGGGGTAGTTCATGGGCCAGGCGATTGTCTCGGGCGCGTTGCGGTTGCCGATGGCCTTAGCCATCCAGCGCGTCATGCGGTTGGCCAGATTGGGAAATTTGGGGCCGAGCCGCCAGGCCCAGGCCAGCCAATACTGGTAGGCGAAGG
>JANNEZ010000001.1:0-25083 GCA_031379255.1 Rhodoferax sp.
CTCAGTTTAAAGAATTTGGGGTTTGATTATGCTTGACCGGGACGGCTTTCGGCCCAATGTCGGCATCGTTTTGCTCAACCAGAAAAACCAGGTGTTCTGGGGCAAGCGCATTCGCACCCACTCGTGGCAGTTTCCACAGGGCGGCATTGACCGGGGAGAGACGCCCGAGCAGGCCATGTTCCGGGAACTGCAAGAAGAAGTGGGGCTCCAGCCGGAGCATGTGCAGATCGTCGCCCGCACCCGCGACTGGTTGCGTTATGAGGTGCCAGACCGCTACATCCGCCGCGATGCGCGTGGCCATTACAAGGGGCAGAAACAGATCTGGTTTTTGCTGCAACTGGTGGGGCACGACTGGGATTTGAATTTGCGCGCCTCTGACCATCCGGAATTTGATGCCTGGCGCTGGAACGACTATTGGGTGCCGCTTGACGCGGTGGTGGAATTCAAGCGCGGCGTCTACGAAATGGCGCTCACCGAGCTCTCCCGGTATTTGCCGCGCCACGATATCCGCACGCGTTATCTGCGCAAAGGCGTGCGGGCGCGCGATGGCCAGGTCGGGGCTTCAGACCCGCATGATGCTGATTTTGACGGCCACCGGCCGCGTGACCTGTTGTTGCGCCAACATGTCGAATTGCCGCCTGGCGCCAGCTTTGAGCCCGACCCGCATCACGGTTGGGACCCGGTTGCGGCCCAGGACAGCCATGAACATTGACCATGCACGCCAACTTTATAAAACTGGTTTTTTTCTTCTGGCTCGCAAGCGCGGGCGTTTTCGCGCAGGTGATACCG
Source organism: Rhodoferax sp. (assembly GCA_031379255.1). Lineage (GTDB taxonomy): Bacteria > Pseudomonadota > Gammaproteobacteria > Burkholderiales > Burkholderiaceae_C > JANYCG01. The sequence continues at coordinate 790 of JANNEZ010000001.1, forward strand.
CCTGACCCGGACTGGAAGGAGCTCGATTTGCCGCCCCCTGCGTCGTTCAGCAAGGACTCTCTGGTGGCGCTGGAAATGCCGTCCTATGTCTCGCTCAAGTTTGGAATTGACCCGGCAAGCCTTGCGGTCTCGACCGACGGCATCGTGCGTTATGTGGTGGTAGCCACCAGCTCCACCGGTTCGGTCAACGCGCTGTACGAAGGCTTGCGTTGCGGAAACGGAGAATTCAAAACCTACGCACGCTGGAGCTCAAGCGGAAAATGGATCCTGGCAAAAGATCCGCAGTGGCGGGCGCTGAACGACAACAACACCTCCCACCACGCGCTCGCATTTGCGCGACAGGGCGCCTGCGAGGGGCGCGCTGCTGCAGCGGCCTCAGCGTCGGAAATTCTGCGAAAAATGAAAAACCCCGTTCGCAGCCCTTGAGTCGGCTGCCGTCCTGCGGCGCATCAGTTGCTAAGAACCAGGTTGTCGCGGTGAAGCATTTCTGCCTCGGCAACGTAACCGAGCAGGTTTTCGATGTCGCTGGAGGGTTTGCGGCAAATCAGTCGGGCCTCGGCGCTGGAATAGTTGGCGAGGCCACGCGCAAATTCCTCACCGGCAGCATTGCGCACCGCGATCACGTCACCCCTTGAAAAGTCGCCTTCCACGCCCGTCATGCCGATGGGCAACAGGCTTTTGCCTTCGTCCCTGACCTTTGCCGCCGCTCCGGCGTCGACTGTGACCGAACCGCGCAGTTGCAGGTGGTCGGCCATCCAGCGTTTGCGTGCCTGGTTTTTCTGGGTTTGCGCCACCAGCAGAGTGCCGAAGCTCTCACCGTTGGCCAAACGCACCAGCGCGTTGGCCTCACGGCCCCAGGCAATGACCGTCGAGGCTCCTGAGCTCGCGGCGCGTTTGGCGGCCAGAATCTTGGTCAGCATGCCGCCCCGGCCAATTGCCGAGCCGCTGCCACCGGCCATGGCTTCGAGCGCCGGGTCGCCTGCTTTGCCTTCCTGAACGAATTGCGCGGTCGGGTCTTTGCGCGGGTCTGCGGTGTACAGGCCCTTCTGGTCAGTGAGTATCACCAACGCGTCGGCATCCACCAGATTAGCCACCAATGCGCCCAACGTGTCGTTGTCGCCGAACTTGATTTCGTCGTTGACGACCGTATCATTTTCATTGATGACTGGAACCACGCCAAGCTTGAGCAGGGTCAAAAGCGTCGAGCGGGCATTGAGGTAACGCTCGCGGTCGGCCAGATCAGCGTGTGTCAGCAACACCTGCGCGCTTGGCAGCCCGTTTTCACGCAGTTTGGTTTCGTACATGTGTGCCAGGCCCATTTGGCCCACAGCCGCAGCCGCCTGCAACTCGTTGATGGCGCTGGGCCTTTTGGGCCAACCCAGGCGTTTCATGCCTTCGGCGATGGCGCCGCTGGAGACCATGATGATCTCGCGCGGTTTGTTATCGCGGGCCTGGTCGCCCGCTGCGACCTCGGCGCCTTTGACCAGAACGGCAATTTGCCGGCACCACTCACCTATGGCCGCTTCGTCCAGGCCACGGCCTTCGTTGGTGACCAGGGTTGAGCCCACCTTGACGACTATGCGCCTGGCGTCGCGCAATACCCGGGAGCCGGGTCCGTGGTTGGGTGCGTGGGTCATGTCACCGCGTCACAGCGTCAGGGTGCCTGGTCCGGCGCAAAGCGGAGGTCGACTTCAGGCGGCTCCTGCTCGATCAGCTGTTGCGCCTTGACGTGTTGGTACACCGTTTTCACCAGGGCCTCGCAACCTTCGCGGGTCAGCGCCGAAATTTCAAATACGGGCCCTTTGAATTTGAGCCGCTTGACGAAGTCTTTCACCAGCGCGGCGCGTTCCTCTTTGGGCACCATATCGAGCTTGTTCAGCACCAGCCAACGTGGTTTGGCAAAAAGCGCCGGGTCATACTTCTTGAGTTCGTTGACTATCGCCTTGGCCCCTGCGACAACGTCAACCGCGTCGTCAAACGGCGCCATGTCCACCACGTGCAGCAACAATCGCGTGCGCTGGAGGTGGCGCAAAAACTGGTGCCCCAACCCTGCACCTTCTGAGTCGCCTTCGATCAGCCCCGGTAAATCCGCGACTACAAAACTTTGTTCGGGCCCGACGCGCACCACACCCAGATTGGGGTGCAGTGTGGTGAACGGATAATCGGCAATGCGCGGGCGGGCGTTGGAGATGGCGGTGATCAAGGTTGACTTGCCGGCATTGGGCAAGCCCAGCAAGCCCACGTCGGCCAACACCTTGAGTTCCAGCTTGAGGTTTTTCTTCTCCCCCGGCCAACCGGGGGTCTTTTGGCGCGGTGCGCGATTGATGGCACTCTTGAAACGCATGTTGCCAAAGCCGCCATCCCCCCCTTTGGCGATGGTGATCACTTCACCGGGTGTCAGCAGTTCGTACAACACGTCGCCAGTTTCAGCATCCGTGATGATGGTGCCAACCGGCATCTTGAGGGTGATGTCGTCACCCGCGGCGCCAAACATGTCGGAGCCCATGCCGTGTTCGCCCCGTTTGGCGTCGTAGCGGCGCGAAAAGCGGAAATCAACCAAGGTATTGAGATTGACATCTGCCACAGCGAAAACATGGCCGCCCCGACCGCCATCACCGCCGTTTGGGCCGCCGAATTCTTTGTATTTTTCGTGGCGGAACGAGACACAACCAGCCCCGCCATCGCCAGCGGCGATGTCGATAAAGGCTTCGTCTACGAATTTCATGGTTTGTTGGTCTACAAATGAAAAACCCCACGCCGAGGCGCAGGGTTTGCCGGTTAGCTTGAACGGAGTTTAAGCCGCTGGCGTGCCACCCACAGCCTGTACGCTCACTGTGTGTTTGTTCAGTTCGCCTTTGATGGCAAAACTCACCTGGCCATCAGCCAGGGCAAACAGGGTGTGGTCCTTGCCGATACCGACATTGGCTCCCGGGTGGAATTTGGTGCCGCGCTGGCGCACGATGATGGAACCTGCGCTGATGGTCTGGCCGCCATAGGCCTTCACACCCAGCATTTTGGGCTTGGAATCGCGCCCGTTTCGCGTTGAGCCGCCGCCTTTTTTCTGTGCCATGACTCTTTATCCCGTAATTGCGCCAACGAGCAATTCCGTGAACTGCTGGCGATGGCCCTGGCGTTTTTGATAGTGTTTGCGACGGCGCATCTTGAAGATGCCGACCTTGTCGTGTTTGCCATGTGCCAACACCGTGACACTCACCGTTGCGCCGGACACCAGGGGTGTGCCAACCTTGATATCAGCGCCGTTTCCGACGGCCAACACCTGGTCAATCACGATTTCCTGGCCTACGTCCGCAGCAATCTGTTCTACTTTAATTTTTTCGCCGGCAGCAACACGATACTGTTTGCCGCCGGTTTTTATGACCGCGTACATGTAAACCTCTTTTGTTTAGGCTCTGGGAACGAATTTTCGCAGAGCCTGCCAGTATAACATTTTTCCGGTTTACAGCGCAACTTCGAAGGAAGCCCGGCCCCAGGTTTCCCAGCGTTTTCTATAATCCGGGAGATTTTCCGCGCCGGTTTCGGGAAATCGTACCGGGTTCCACCATCTTGCAAGACTTACCTACGCAGAAAATGAATCCTTTGGCCGTCATCACCGACGAGATGGCAGAGGTAGACCGGGTCATTGCCCGGCGCCTGGAGTCGGGCGTGCCTCTGGTTGGGCAAGTGTCCAGTTACATCATCTCAGCCGGTGGAAAACGGCTTCGACCCGCATTGCTGCTGTTGTGCGCGGGAGCGCTGAATTGCAAATCCAAAGAGCGCTTCAATCTGGCGGGCGTTGTGGAATTCATACACACGGCCACCCTGTTACACGATGATGTGGTCGACGAATCGGTCTTGCGCAGGGGAAACGCAACCGCCAATGAAGCTTTCGGCAACCCGGCCAGTGTTCTGGTGGGGGATTTTCTGTATTCGCGCGCCTTTCAGATGATGGTCGGCGTGGGGGACATGCGCATCATGCAGGTGCTTGCCGACGCGACCAACATCATCGCCGAAGGAGAAGTGATGCAGCTGGTGAACATGCACAACGCTGCATTGAACGAAGCCAGTTATGTGCAGGTCATCCGCTCAAAAACCGCGAAGCTTTTCGAGGCAAGCGCAAGGGTGGGCGCAATTCTCGCCGGCAGCGGCGGGCGTCTTGAGGGCATTTGCGCCGACTACGGCCAGGCGCTTGGCACCGCCTTCCAGGTGATCGATGACGTTCTCGATTACGACGGCGACCCGGCCGTGATGGGCAAGAATTTGGGCGACGACCTGCGCGAAGGCAAAGTGACGTTGCCGCTCATTTGCGCGATGCAGCGGGGCACACCCGCTGAGCGCAACCTGATCAAGTCTGCGATCGAAAACGGCTCCATCGGTCTGCTGGATGATGTTGCCGCCATTGTGAAATCAACAGGCGCCCTGGACATCGCCCGCAAGACGGCAGCTCAAGAAGCCGGGCGTGCAGTCGAGGCGGCCGGGCATCTGCCCGTGAATGCCTACTCGGCCTGTTTGATACAATTGGCGGCTCAATTGCTGGATCGTGACCACTGAGGGAGCGCCTCGTTTTTGCTGTCCATAGCGGTCCATAGCGGGGTGTAGCTTAGCCTGGTAGAGCGCTACGTTCGGGACGTAGAGGCCGGAGGTTCGAATCCTCTCACCCCGACCAAATTTTGGTTCAAATTCGCACCCAGCGGGCGTTGCTCCTTCTCGCCGTGCTGGAGCACTGTCTTCTTCGTCCCGCCTACGCCGGGTGCGAATTTGAACCAAAATTGCACCTTATTCTGTTAGTTTTCAACACACTTCATTAGCCAAACCCACTCTGACGTAGTACATTTTCGGGTCATGGCAGCAGTCGACAACGCCCAGCGCGAAACCCCCACCATCGCCCTTCCTGGCTTGGGACGTGCTCTCATTCTTGCAGGCAAGCTTGGCCAGAAATCGGCGGAGGACATCTTCCGCAAGGCATCGGTCAACCGTACCAGTTTTATCGCGGAATTGACCGGATCTGGCGCAGTTTCGGCGTTTGATCTGGCCCACACCATGTCGTCGGCATTCGCGGCGCCTCTGGTCGACCTGGACGCCATTGACACCAGCCGCCTCCCCAAGGGACTGCTGGATAACAAAATTTGCAGCGCCTACCGCATCGTTGTGCTGTCCAAACGCAACAACCGGCTGATCGTCGCCACTGCCGATCCGTCAGATCAGGAAGCTGTTGAAAAAATCACTTTCTCAACCCAGTTGGGCGTGGATTGGGTGATTGCCGAATACGACAAGCTCTTGAAGTTGGTCGATGTCAACAGCGCCACCGCGACCGAAACGATGGAAGAAATCATCGGCAGCGAGTTCGAATTTGACGAGAACGCAGGCGATGGCCAGGGTGACAGCGATCAATCGGGCGCATCGGAGGTCGAAGACGCGCCGGTCGTCAAATTTTTGCACAAAATGTTGCTGGACGCCTTCAGCATGCGCGCGTCAGACCTGCATTTTGAGCCTTATGAATTCAACTACCGCGTGCGTTTTCGCATCGATGGAGAGTTGCGCGAGATCGCTGCGCCGCCGGTCGCCATCAAGGACAAGCTGGCTTCGCGCATCAAGGTGATCTCCAAAATGGACATCTCCGAAAAGCGGGTGCCGCAAGACGGCAAGATGAAGCTCAAGATCGGGCCCAACCGTGTCATCGACTTTCGGGTGAGCACCTTGCCCACCCTGTTCGGTGAAAAAATCGTGATCCGGATTTTGGACCCAAGCAGTGCCAAACTGGGCATCGACGCCTTGGGTTACGACCAGGAGGACAAGGAACGATTGCTCGAAGCCATTGGCCGGCCTTACGGCATGATTCTGGTGACTGGACCGACGGGATCCGGCAAGACCGTGTCTCTGTACACCTGCCTGAACGTGCTCAACAAACCGGGCGTGAACATCGCCACGGCGGAGGATCCGTCTGAAATCAACATGCCTGGCGTCAACCAGGTCAATGTGAACGACAAAGCCGGGCTTACCTTTGCGACGGCCCTCCGCTCATTCTTGCGGCAAGACCCGGACGTCATCATGGTCGGCGAAATCCGTGACCTGGAAACCGCTGACATCGCCGTCAAGGCCGCGCAAACCGGCCACATGGTGCTCTCGACGCTTCATACCAACGACGCGCCAACCACCGTGACGCGGCTTCGCAACATGGGTGTGGCGCCTTTCAATATTGCGTCCAGCGTGATTCTGATTACGGCGCAGCGGCTGGCGAGGCGCTTGTGTGTCGCCTGCAGGGCCATTGCCGACATCCCGCGCCAGGCCTACATGGAAGCCGGTTTCAAACCCAAGGATTTCGAATCGTCCTGGGTCAGTTACCGGCCCGTCGGGTGCTCAGCTTGCAACAATGGATACCGCGGGCGCGTCGGCATCTACCAGGTCATGCCCTTGAGCGACGCCATTCAGCGCATCATTCTGCGTGACGGCACTGCGCTGGATATCGCTGACCAGGCCCGCGCGGATGGTGTTCGCACCTTGCGCGAATCCGGTCTGCAGAAGGTCAAGCAGGGTCTGACTTCACTCGAAGAGATTCTTGCTGTGACAAACGAATAGAGACGAACAGAGGCCAAAACAAAGGACCATATGGCGACCGCAAAGCCCAAGAACTCCAAAGAAACCGTCTTCGAATGGGAAGGCAAAGACCGCAACGGCAAACAGGTTCGCGGAGAAATCCGGGCATTGGGTGAAAACCAGGTTCAGTCGGCGTTGCGCCGCCAGGGCGTGATGCCCACCAAAATCAAGAAGCGCCGCATGGGCGCGGGCAAGTCGATCAGGCCCAAAGATATGGCAATCTTCACCCGCCAGCTGGCAACAATGATGAAAGCCGGCGTGCCGCTGCTGCAGGCTTTTGACATCGTCGGGCGCGGCAATCCCAACCCGCGCGTGACCAAATTGCTCAATGACATCCGCACTGACGTGGAGACCGGCACATCCTTGAGTGTGGCCTTCCGCAAATTTCCGCTGTATTTTGACAACTTGTATTGCAATCTGGTCGAGGCCGGCGAGTCAGCCGGTATTCTGGACCAGTTGCTGGACCGCCTGGCCGTTTACATGGAGAAAACCGAGGCCATCAAATCCAAGATCAAGTCGGCGCTGATGTACCCCATCACGGTGTTGATCGTCGCCTTTGTGGTGGTGGCGGTGATCATGATTTTCGTGATCCCGGCATTCAAGGAGGTGTTCACGTCCTTTGGCGGCGAGTTGCCCATGCCCACGCTTGTCGTGATTGCCATGAGCGAGTTTTTCGTGAGTTATTGGTGGTTGATCTTTGGCGGCCTCGGCGGCGGTTTCTACTTCTTCATGGAGTCCTGGAAACGCAATGAAAAGATGCAGCAGTTCATGGACCGCTTGATGCTCAAGTTGCCGATTTTTGGCGTGTTGGTCGACAAATCCTGCATTGCACGCTGGACCCGCACCCTGTCCACCATGTTCGCCGCCGGCGTGCCTTTGGTGGAGGCGCTGGACTCTGTGGGTGGCGCTTCGGGCAATTACGTGTACCAGGCTGCGACCTTGAAAATCCAGCATGAAGTCTCCACCGGCACTGCGTTGACGACGGCAATGACCAATGCCAACCTGTTCCCCTCAATGGTGCTGCAAATGTGCGCCATTGGCGAGGAGTCCGGCTCGATCGACCACATGCTGGGCAAAGCGGCCGATTTTTACGAGGCGGAAGTGGACGACATGGTGGCCGGCATCTCCAGCCTGATGGAACCCATCATCATTGTGATCCTGGGCACCGTCATTGGCGGCATCGTAATTGCGATGTACCTGCCCATCTTCAAGCTCGGTCAGGTCGTTTGATGCTGGGGGCGGCGTGGCTGGATGCCGGCATTCTCGGCGTGTTTGGCCTGCTGATCGGCAGTTTTCTGAATGTGGTGATCTACCGCCTGCCCAAAATGATGGAGCGCCAGTGGGCCGCCGAATGCGCCGAGATTTCCGGCAAACCGTCCACAGACACTGCTCCTGCGCCGCCATTCAACCTTCTTGTGCCGCGCTCCGCTTGCCCCGCTTGCAACCGGCCGATCCGCTGGTTCGAAAACATCCCGCTTGCCAGTTACCTGGCCTTGAAGGGAAAGTGTGCCGGTTGCGCCTCAAAAATCAGCCTGCGATACCCCATGGTGGAACTCGCCACCGGTGTCCTTTTTGCCTGGTGCGGCTGGCGTTGGGGTGCAACGCCCACCGCGCTCGTCTGGAGCGCGTTTTGCGCTGCGCTGGTGACCCTGGCGCTTATCGATTGGGACACCACCTTGCTGCCTGACGACATCACCCTGCCATTATTGTGGGGTGGCTTGGTGGCCAGCGCCTTGCAACTGACGTCGATGCCCTTGGTCACTGCAATGTGGGGAGCCGTAGCAGGTTATCTGTCGCTCTGGTTGGTCTATTGGGCGTTTAAATGGGCGACGGGCAAGGAAGGCATGGGGTACGGCGACTTCAAACTGTTTGCTGCGCTGGGCGCCTGGTTTGGCTGGCAGGCGCTGATTCCGGTGATTTTGATGGCGTCGGTGATCGGCGCGTTGGTCGGCATCGCCTTGAAATTCGGGCCTGGTTTGCGCGAAGGCGGGTATGTGCCATTCGGTCCGTTTTTGGCCGGCGCAGGCCTGACTTCCATGGTTTTCGGCCCCCAATCGATTCTGCGTGCGGCGGGGCTGTAGGGATCGCCACAAAGTGCCACAGGCATTGCGACTGGGCTTGACAGGCGGCATCGGCAGCGGCAAAAGCACGGTTGCGGCCATGCTGGTGGATCATGGCGCCCGTCTGGTCGATGCCGATGCCATTTCCCGCGCGGCCAGCGCCGCAGGCGGATTGGCAATCGGCGCCCTGGCCAAGGAATTCGGCGGCGGGTTCATCACACCCCAAGGCGCCCTGGACCGTGAGCGCATGCGCGAGCTGGTGTATGCCGATGCGGGCGCGAAAAAACGCCTGGAAGCCATCCTGCACCCGCTGGTGGGGCAGGAAATCGGCCGGCAGACACAGGACTTTGTCGGGCTTGGCGCGGCCTGTATTGTTTTTGATATCCCCTTGCTGGTGGAGTCCGCCCGCTGGCGGCAAAACCTGGACCGTGTGCTGGTGATCGATTGCCCGAATGATCTGCAGATCGACCGTGTAGTGGCGCGCAGCGCCCTGACGCGCGAAAGCGTTGAGAAGATCATCGACGCGCAAGCGCCCCGCGCGCTGCGCCTGAAAGCGGCAGACATGGTCATCCACAATGGCCTCATTGACCTGGCGCAGCTGGCGCATGAAGTTGCCAGTCTGGCGGCTCGGCTCGGGCTATCATCCCGCCAGCGCCCCGCCGCGCAGCCCATGCTGCCTGTTTGAGAGACCCTCAGGAAACCCGTGTGATCCTTTACGAATACCCTTTCAACGAACGCATCCGCACCTATTTGCGGCTTGAACACCTGTGCCGGCGGCTGGCTGAACTGGCCGCGCGCGAGTCCGCGCTGGACCACCACTTCGCGCTGTCCACGCTCTTCGAGATCATGGACGTGGGTGCCCGGGCCGACCTGAAATCCGATGTGCTCAAGGATCTTGAAAAACAAAAACATGCCTTGAACGCCTTTCGTGGCAACCCGGCCATTTCAGAAGAAGCGCTGGACCAGGTCGTGGCGGAACTCGAGGGCAAGTTCGCTGCTTTGAACAGCCTGCCCGGCAAGGTGGGCCAGTCGCTCACCGAAAACGATTGGTTGATGAGCATCCGCAGCCGCGTAGGCATTCCCGGCGGCACCTGTGAATTTGACCTGCCGGCCTACTACGCCTGGCAACAGGGTGAGCCCGCAAGGCGCCACCAGGATCTCGCGTTGTGGGGTTCGAAAATCGCGCCTCTGGCCGGTTCGGTGCAAATGTTGCTGGGCCTGTTGCGCAATGCGGGCGCGGCGCAAAAGGTGATGGCGACTGGCGGGCAGTTTCAGCAAAACCTGCCACAGGGGCGAACCTTCCAGCTGTTGCGCCTGGCGCTGGATCCAGCCTTCGGTCTCATCCCCGAGATCAGCGGCAACCGCCTCATGGTGTCGATTCGCTTGATGCGCCAGGGCGACGACGACCGCCTGCACCTGGATGGCGCCGACCACCCGTTTGAACTGACACTGTGCTCCTGACGCTAGGGCGAGCCCCATGGCCACCAACCCAAACGCAAACCCGGTCAGCGCCAAAATTGTGACCTGCCCGGGCTGCGGCGGTGACAGCATTTACGGCCCGCAAAATGTGTTTCGACCGTTTTGCAGTGAACGCTGCAAACAGATTGACCTGGGCGCCTGGGCCAACGAGGGCTTCCGCATGCCAACCGAAGCGCCCTGCGACGACCAGCCTTACGGCGATGCGCGGCTGCAGTAACGAAGTCAGGTTGGATCTAGACACCCTTGAGGCCGCTCGCAGTCCACGCCAGGCATTTCCGCCGCGCCCATGGAAGCACCCGCAAAACTTAAATACCCAATTTGGGTATTATCGAAGCAAATTTCAAGCAATAATTCGTTAAAATTTATTTTTAACTTAATTATTGATTGTAATTTAATCTAAAAATAATTAATTTATATAGCAATAATTCTATTTATTACGTGACTTAATGCAAAAAATTGTTGAATTAAAATAATTTATAAAAAATATACAAAAAATTAAGCGGCCGATTCACGCTCTTCCTCAAGCCAGCGCAACACCGGCACGGTACCCGGCAACACCGGGGCCACTGTCACGGGCAATTGTTGCCATGAAAATTCCTGCCCTTCATGCATGTGCAATTCGCCCTGCCAGACGAATACTTTGCAAAAATTCAGGCGCACGAGGGCGTGCGGGTAGTCGACGATTTCGGTCTTCCACAACCGGGCTTCACCGATGGTGATGCCCAGTTCTTCCTGCAACTCCCGGCGCAGCGCCTGCACCACGGTCTCATAGGTTTCGAGTTTGCCGCCCGGGAATTCCCAAAACCCTTCGTAGACCTTGCCAGGTGGGCGCGAGGTGAGCAAAAAACGGCCGTCAGCGCGGATCAATACGCCTACAGCGACCTCGGTCACCGTGCGATTGGCGCCGCCTTCACGCGGGCGGTCGCCATCGGCCACAAGCGCCGGTATCGCACCGGACTCTGGCGCCGGGGCATCTGGCTTGCCGGCCGCTGTCACTTCGGCCTGTCCATCAAGACGGAGCGACCGCGCTGCCGCCGTGCTCGCCCACGTAATGGCGCGCAAACTGCCACGCCACACGGCCGCTGCGCGAGCCGCGTTCGAGCGCCCACACCAGCGCCTCCGGGCGCGCCGCCGAGATAGCCGCCGCGGCCACGCCAAAGGACGACAGCCACTGAGCGACGATGGTCAGGTATTCGTCCTGCGTGAACGGGTAGAAGCTGACCCACAGGCCGAAACGCTCCGAGAGGGAAATCTTCTCTTCGATCACCTCGCCGGGATGCACTTCGCCGTCATCGGTGTGGGTGTAGCTGAGGTTTTCCTTCATGTATTCGGGCAACAGATGGCGGCGGTTGCTGGTGGCGTAAATCAGCACGTTCGCGGTGGTCGCCGCCACCGAGCCGTCGAGCGCCGATTTGAGCGCCTTGTAACCCGGCTCGCCGTCTTCAAAACTCAGGTCGTCACAGAACACGATGAATTTCTCCGGCCGCTGCGCCACCACGTCGACGATGTCGGGCAGGTCCACCAGATCGGCTTTGTCCACCTCGATCAGGCGCAGGCCGCGCGTGGCGTATTCGTTCAGGCAGGCGCGGATCAGCGACGACTTGCCGGTGCCGCGCGCGCCCGTGAGCAACACGTTGTTGGCCGGTTTGCCTTCGACAAACTGCAGCGTGTTGCGCTGGATTTTTTCCTTTTGGGGTTCGATCTCCTTCAGATCGCGCAAAGCCATCTTGCCGATGTGGCGCACCGGCTCCAGGTTCCCGTGCCCGCGGCTGCGTTTGCGGTAGCGCCAGGCGTTGGCCAGGCTCCAGTCGGGCGCGCCCAGGGCCTGCGGCAACACCGATTCAATGCGCTCCAGCAGCTGCTCGGCGCGTGTCAGCAGGCGTTCAAAATGTTCGTTCATGACCGGTAGTCGGCGTTGATGGTGACGTAGTCGTGGCTGAAATCGCAGGTCCAGACAGTGTCTGAAGCCGCGCCCCGGCCCAACGCCACGCGCACCAGGATTTCGCTTTGTTTCATCACGCGTTGCCCGTCTTCCTCGCGGTAGGCCGGGTTTCGTCCGCCGCGGGTGGCCACGTGCACGTCATCGAGGAACAGCTCAATGCCGGTTTGGTCGAGGTCGTCAATGCCGGCATAACCGACCGCCGCGAGAATGCGACCCAAATTGGGGTCGCTCGCGAAAAACGCTGTTTTCACCAGAGGCGAATGGGCAATGGCGTAGGCGACCTTGCGGCATTCGGCGCTGTTTTTTCCGCCTTCGACCTGCACTGTGATGAATTTGGTGGCGCCTTCGCCGTCGCGCACGATCGCCTGGGCGAGCTGGCGCGCCACGCCCAGCATCGCCGCCTTCAGCGCCTGGCCCTCGGCACTCGCCAGCGAGGTGATGGGCGCATGCCCTGCCCGGTTGGTGGCGATCACGACAAACGAATCGTTGGTGGAGGTGTCGCCATCCACCGTGACACGGTTGAAGGAGCCTTCAGCGAGTTCCAGGGCCAGCGCCTGCATGATGGATTGGCTCACACAGGCGTCGGTCGCCATGAACCCCAGCATGGTCGCCATGTTGGGCCGGATCATGCCGGCGCCTTTGCTGATGCCGGTCACGGTGACCGACTTGCCGGCAATGGCCAGCCGGGCGCTGAAGGCTTTGGCGACCGTGTCGGTGGTCATGATGCCTTCGGCCGCGCGCAGCCATTGGTTTCCATCCGCTTCGGCCTGCGCGTCGGCAATGGCAGCGGCCAGGCCAGCCTCAATGCGGTCCAAGGGCAGCGGCTCCATGATCACTCCGGTGGAAAACGGCAACACCTGTTCTGGCATCATGTTCAAGCGCCCGGCCAGCGCCTTGCAGGTGCTGCGCGCGCGCGCCATGCCATCAGCGCCCGTGCCGGCATTGGCGTTGCCGGTGTTGATCAGCATCGCCCGGATGCCGCCATTGCCCGCCAAGCGCTCCCGGCAGATTTGCACGGGCGCCGCGCAAAAGCGGTTTTGCGTGAACACGCCTGCAACCGACGCGCCTTCGTCGAGCAACACCACCGTGAGGTCTTTGCGATTGGCCTTGCGGATGCCCGCTTCGGCCACACCGATGCGCAAACCGCGGACGGAAAGCAGGCTGCCTGCTTGAGGCGCCGAAAGATTGACGGGCATGGCTGTCCTTCAGTCGTGGTCCGCAACCGCCCTCAGGCCAGTTTGCCGTGACACTGTTTGTATTTTTTGCCGCTGCCGCAGGGGCAGGGCTCATTGCGGCCGACGCGCGGAATCTCCTCGCCAAAGGGCATCGGTTTGCGCCCAAGTGTGCCTTCATCAACCACAGCCACCACTTCGCCGGTTTCAGTGGGCGCGGTGTAGGTGACGTTGGCGATGTTTTCACCGCGTTTTTCCATGTCGTCGGCGGCCTGGTCCAACTGCTCGCTGGACTGGATCTTCACCGTCATCAAAATTTTGGTGACTTCATTTTTCACCGAGTCAAGCAGCTGCCCGAAAAGCTCAAAAGCCTCGCGCTTGTATTCCTGCTTGGGCTGTTTTTGCGCATAACCGCGCAGGTGGATGCCCTGGCGCAGGTAGTCCAGCGCGCTCAGGTGCTCGCGCCAATGGGTGTCGATGCTTTGCAGCAGCACCATGCGCTCAAACTGGACAAAGTTCTCCGCGCCGATTTGCGCCACCTTGGCTTCGAATGACGCATTGGCGGCGGCACAGACCGTTCCCAGGATTTCTTCGTCGGTGATCGCACTGGCAGCCTGCACCTGGGCCTTGAGCGGCAATGTGATTTGCCATTCATCGGTCAAGGCGGATTCGAGCTTGTCGATCTCCCACTGCTCTTCAACCGATTCAACTGGAACGTATTGGCGCACCAGGTCGGTGAAGCAGCCTTCGCGCAGCGAGGCAATCTGCGCCGACAGGTCGCTTGCGTCGAGAATGCCGTTGCGCTGTTGGTAGATCACCTTGCGCTGGTCGTTGGCCACATCGTCGTACTCCAGCAACTGCTTGCGCATGTCGAAGTTGCGCGCCTCCACCTTGCGTTGCGCGCTTTCGATGGAGCGGGTCACCATGCCGGCTTCAATCGCCTCGCCATCAGGCATTTTCAGGCGGTCCATGATGGCGCGCACGCGGTCACCCGCAAAGATGCGCATCAGGGAATCGTCCAGACTCAGGTAGAAACGCGAAGAGCCCGGGTCGCCCTGGCGCGCCGAGCGGCCGCGCAGCTGGTTGTCGATGCGGCGCGACTCGTGGCGCTCGGTGGCGACGATGCGCAGGCCTCCGAGAGACTTCACCAATTCGTGGTCTTTCATCCACTGGCTGCGGATGGCATCGATCTGCGCCTGTTTGGCCGCAGCGTCCAGCGTTTCGTCGGCTTCTATGGCGTTGACGGCCTTGTCAATGTTGCCGCCCAGCACGATGTCGGTCCCGCGACCCGCCATGTTGGTGGCAATGGTGATCTGTTTCGGGCGGCCGGCTTCGGCGACGATGTCGGCTTCGCGCGCGTGCTGTTTGGCGTTGAGCACCTGGTGCGGCAACTTATCATTCTCCAGGAGCTGCGCGATGATTTCCGAGTTTTCGATGGAGGTGGTGCCGACCAGAACCGGCTGGCCGCGCTCGTGGCACTCGCGGATGTCCTTGATCGCCGCTTCGTATTTTTCGCGCGTGGTTTTGTAAACGCGGTCCAACTGGTCTTCGCGTTTGTTCGGACGGTTGTGAGGCATCACAACCGTCTCCAGTCCATAAATTTCCTGGAATTCGTAGGCTTCGGTGTCGGCCGTGCCGGTCATGCCGGCCAGCTTGCCGTAGAGGCGGAAATAGTTCTGGAAAGTGATCGAAGCCAGCGTCTGATTTTCCGGCTGGATCGCCACACCTTCCTTGGCTTCCACCGCCTGGTGCAGGCCGTCGCTCCAGCGGCGCCCGGCCATCAATCGACCGGTGAACTCATCGACGATGACGATTTCGCCGCCATTGCCACCCTGCTGCACCACGTAATGCTGGTCCTTGTGGTAGAGATGGTTGGCCCGCAGCGCCGCATACAGGTGGTGCATCAGCGTGATGTTGGCCGGGTCATACAAGGTGGCGCCTTCGGGGATCAGCCCCAGGCTGAACATCACTTCCTCGGCGCTTTCATGGCCCTGCTCGGTCAAAAACACCTGGTGGCTTTTCTCGTCCACGGTGAAGTCACCGGGTTTGGTGACACCTTCACCCGTGCGCGGGTCGGCTTCACCTTCCTGGCGCACCAGTTTCGGCACCATCTTGTTGATGGCCAGATACAGGCTGGTGTGGTCTTCGGCCTGCCCGCTGATGATCAGGGGCGTGCGCGCTTCGTCGATCAGGATCGAGTCCACCTCGTCAACAATCGCGTAGTTCAGACCACGCTGCACGCGGTCGGCCACTTCATAGACCATGTTGTCGCGCAGGTAGTCAAAGCCGAATTCGTTGTTGGTGCCGTAGGTGATGTCGGCCCGGTAAGCGGCCTGCTTTTCCTCGCGCGGCATTTGCGGCAGGTTGATGCCGACCGTCATCCCGAGGAAGTTGTAGAGCCGGCCCATCCATTGGGCATCGCGGTTGGCGAGGTAGTCGTTCACCGTGACCACATGCACACCCTTGCCGGTGAGCGCGTTCAGGTACACCGGCAGTGTGGCCGTGAGGGTTTTGCCTTCGCCGGTGCCCATCTCCGAAATTTTGCCGTTGTGCAATGACATGCCGCCGAGCAACTGCACGTCGAAATGGCGCATTTTCATCACGCGTTTGGAGCCTTCCCGCACCACCGCAAAAGCTTCGGGCAAGAGCGCATCCAGCGTTTCGCCCTTGGCCGCGCGTTCACGGAATTCACCGGTTTTGGCCTTCAGGGCCTCGTCCGTCAGGGCTTCCAGCCCGCTTTCCATGGCATTGATGCGGGTAACGACTGTGCGGTACTGTTTGAGCAGGCGGTCATTGCGACTGCCGAATATTTTTGTCAGGAAATTGGTGGCCATGAACGAGCGCTTCAAACCGCCTGCCCGCACGGGCTGTTGGCATTGCGCAATCCCTTAGTTAGTCGAGACGATTGATCAAGATGAGTTGGGGCTTGCCGGGCAATACTCAAGGGGAATGCAAGTCGAAACCGCTTTCTCAAGCTTTGTCGAGTACCACACAGGCCAACCAAACCCTTGATTTTACCCCGCCGTGCTGGCGGGCTCGACCCGGCTATTTGCCCTTTGAACGGGCAGTTGGCGCCGCTTTGGCCATCAGGCGGGCGCTGGCTTCACCGGCTGTGAGGAATTTTTGCGGGTCCTGCGGCACGCCCTGCACCAACACCTCAAAATGCAGGTGCGAACCCGTTGAGCGGCCGGTAGTTCCAACCTCTGCAATTTTTTGCCCGCGTTTGATCAAGTCGCCCTTTTTCACGAAAACCTGCGACGCATGGGCATAACGTGTGATCAGGTCTTTGCCGTGGTCGACTTCAACCAGGTTGCCGTAACCGGCATGGTATTCCTGGGTCACGACCACACCACCCGCAGCGGCATAAATCGGCGTGCCGGCGTCGGCCTGGAAATCCAGCCCGGTGTGCAAGGCCGAGCCTCCGGTGATCGGGTCGATGCGCCAGCCAAAATGGGAGCCCAGGTTGGAACCCGGCACCGGCTGCTGGGTGGGCACCATCATGTCGCGCATTTTTTGCTCAAACAGCCGGGATTCCATCACGGTCATCAAATCGGCGCGCTGGTCGGCCACCAGGTTCAACGCGGCCAAAGTGGCCTGCAATTCCTCCATCGTCAAATTCGGGCCGGGAATCAACACCCCGCCGCGCCCTGGCGCAGCCTTGAGGTCGCCGGAACTCACGCCCGCAAGGCCGGAGACCCGCTCGCCCAGAGATTCAAGCTGCGTCAATTTGGCCTGCATCTCGCCAACTTTTTTGGCCATGACATTGAGGTTTTCGCGCATGAATCGGTCGCGCTGCTCGAATTCGTCTTTCACCAGCAGGCGCACAAAACCCCCGATAACCGGCCAGCCTTCACGTGCGCCCTTGAGGAATACCCAGTGGTAAAGACCGGCGGCCAGAACCGCCATCACCAAAGACAAGACGCCCAAAGCGAACACCAGACGACGCCCTGAAAGGTGGATCGCGCGGCTTTTGGCGAGCCAAGCGTCCGTGATAATCAATTGCATCCGGAAAATTCCTTCCAAGACTACGAAACTTCCATGAACCACCGACCGCGCAGCGTCACCGTCCTGCAAGCGGCCGGGGAAACCCCCGCACTTGCCCGGCTCACCGAGCTGACACGCGAGTCAAGCGCGCGCCTGAAAGCAATTGAACCGCTGGTGCCCGCCGCCCTGAGGCACTCGCTGACCGCAGGACCGATTGACGGCGCTGTGTGGTGTTTGATACTGGACAACAACGCGACCGCCGCAAAAATCCGCCAATTGCTCCCCGCGTTCCAGGCGCATTTGAGAAGCAAGGGATGGGAGGTTACCTCAATTCGCCTACGGGTTCAAATGCAGCAAACCCGCTAAATCGTCACAATTTGCAAACCATTTTCTGGAGGCAAAACCAAATGCAGAAAGCAACACGGGTTGATTTTCTGACCGGCAAGTTTTGCATACTTGATACTGACGGTGACGTTCCCCCCAAATTAGGGGGCAGTTTAAAACTAGAGGTAAGGTAGCTTCTCGGTCGGCCCGACAGGGCTGGAAGGAGAAGTGATGAAAAGGTCCAGATTTACCGAAGAACAGATTGCGTATGCGTTGCGACTGGCCGAATCGGGCACACCGGTGGTCGATGTCTGCCGCCAGATTGGTGTTTCGCAGGCCACTTACTACACCTGGAAGAAGAAATATGGGGACCTCAGTGTAACCGAGCTGCGACGGCTGAAGATGCTTGAGGACGAGAATGCGCGGTTGAAGCGTATCGTGGCCGATCTGACGCTGGACAAGCAAATCCTGCAGGATGTCGTCAGAAAAAAGCTCTGAAGGCTGCCAAGCGGCGCGAGCTGGCGCCCTGCGATTGCGGATTCGGGAGATTGCCATGGACCGGCCCCGATTTGGTTATTTGCGGGTTCTGGTCATGCTCCAGCGCGAAGGCTGGGCAATCGGCAAGAAGCGGGTTTACCGCCTGTATCGGCTCGAGGGGTTGCAGCTTCGGATGAAGGTCAAACGGCGCAAGCGCATCAGCCTGCAGCGTGGGCGTGCGGCGCCGGCTACAGGACCGAACCAGCACTGGAGCATGGACTTTGTGCACGATCAGATGCTTGACGGTCGGGCGTTTCGCATCCTCACGGTGATTGATCAGTGGAGTCGCGAGAGTGTGTCTCTAGAGGCGAGCTTCCGGCTGACCGGAAGATGTGTTGGACAGGCGTTAGACCAGGCGGCGGCGATACGCGGCTGGCCCCAGGCGATCACCGTCGACAACGGTGCCGAATTCACGTCCAAGGCGCTGGACGAATGGGCCTATCGACGTTGCGTGAAACTCGATTACACACGGCCTGGCAGGCCCACGGACAATGGGCTGATCGAGTCGTTCAACGGTCGTTTACGTGATGAATTCTTGAACGTGAACGAGTTCATCACGATGTACGATGCAAGGCAGAAGCTGAAGGCTTGGCAGGAAGATTACAACACCCGCCGGCCACACGGTTCGCTCGGTCACCTGACCCCGAGGGAATTCGTCAAAATGAGGTCAGATCAACAAAGAGAAAGCCGCCCGTCTCCAGTTTGAAAGTGTCCGGATATGGGGGGAACGTCAGACTCCTTCTTCCATAACAGTAAGGTGTCCGTGAAAAAGGGTCAACTTCAACTCCACATTGCTTGAAGCGAACAATGCGCGACTCGCCCGCCAACACCCAAGTGAATGAAAGCGGATTGCAGCGTGATCTCAAAAGCGGCCGTTGAGACACTCTAGTTGTCGAAGCTTGTCAGCGGCTATCCCACATCCGCTGAGGTACCGCGCCGACATTGATGTCTGGCTTCGGTTGAAAGGCCGCGTTAATGTCGATCAATGCACGCACTTCAGCGTCGCTGAATCCGAAGGATAAGAGAACATCGCCAGTGTGCTCCCCCACGAGTGGAGCCCTTCCGCGCCGAGTTGGACTCTCGTTATTGAAGTGAATCGGGCATCCAATAGCCTTATCCACGCCCGCACGATCATCAAGGTTCTCGATGACCATGCCAACTGCCTTTACTTGCGGATGATTCAGCGCTTGGTCGACGTTTTGTACCGGCCCCACTGGAACGCCCGCCTTCGCGAGTCGCGATTCCCAGTTCGCCACTGTATCCGTCTCGAGAACCCGCACCATCAAAGCCACTAGTTCTGGCCGATGTGCAAGGCGTTGCGAGCCATTCCCGAACCTGGAGTCTTCTAGCCATTCAGGGTGGCCCAAGACGGTGGCGATGCGTTCCCAGTTCGTCTGATTTCCCCCCCCGATGGCAATAACCCCATCCTTGCATTTGAATGTTTGGTACGGAGCGATCAGTGGATGCGCAGTTCCCATAGGCTTTGCGACAATCCCTCGCGAGAAATATGCGGCGGCAAACCAATACGTTTGCTGCATGCATGCTTGAAGAAGCGATGTATCGACCCTTGCACCCTTGCCCGTTTTCAATCTTTGAATGTACGCTGCAAGCACCCCCAACGCGGCAAGGATTCCTGCGTTCACATCGCCCACCGATATGCCCGGTTTGACCATCGTTCCATCTTCAGTCCCCGTGACGCTGATGATTCCGGAGAAGGCCTGGAGAATCAGGTCAAAGCCGCCCTGCTCAGCCAGCGGGCCAGTACGGCCATAGCCAGAAATGCCGCAATAGATCAGCTGTGGATTCACTGCCTTTAAATCATCGTATCCAAGACCGAGTCTTTCCATTGCTCCGACCCGGAAATTCTCCGTGATCACATCCGCGCTGCGAGCGAGTTTGAGCAGCGCTTCCCGGCCCGCTGGGTGTCGCAAATCGAGCGCGACAGAACGCTTTCCACGATTGAGCATGACGAAGGCCGGCGACAACCCAAGGTCGCCAGGTCGCGAATATCCACGCGCATCGTCTCCGTTAGGGAACTTCTCCACCTTGATGACGTCGGCGCCCATGTCAGATAGAAGGAGCCCACACACTGGGCCTGCCATGATCTGTGACAGCTCCAGAACTGTAATTCCGTCCAGAGGCGCAATAGTGGGGGCGTCAGGCGACGATGCTACTTTTTCCACTTCTAGCCTTCAAGTTTGATGTTTGCAGTCCGGATCACCCGTCCCCACTTCGCGAGGTCGTCACGCAGAAGTTGAGTGACGGCTTCGGGAGTTTGAGGTTCGACGTTCTCGGATCCAAGGCGCTCAATGCTTGCCACCACCTCTTTGTCGCGCAGACCTGCGGCAAAGGCCGCCTGAAGCCGGGTTGCGATCGCCTTTGGAAGGTTGGGGGGGCCGACGATGGCGAACCAAAAGGTCGCGTCGTAGCCCGCTACGCCCTGCTCCACAATGGTCGGCACTTGGGGCAAACTGGGAGATCGCTTGGGACTCGTGACGCCAATGGCTCGTACTTTGCCCGACTGGATATGCTGAAGGGCCGATCCGATCGTTGCGAAGCCAAGGTTTACCGTGCCCGCCATCATGTCTGTCAGTGCGGGGGCTGCACCGCGATAGGGAATGTGCCGCATCTGGGTGCCTGTCATTTGCTTGAACAGTTCAGCAGACAGGTGATGGGGTGAACCTAAACCTGAAGACGAATATGTGTAGTTGTCGGGCTTCTCTTTCAGCAGCCTGACCAACGAAGGAATATCAGTTACGGGAAGTTGGGGATTCACCAACAGCACAAGCCCGGACGAACCGATCCTGCTTATCGGGGTGAAGCTTGAAACAGGGTCGTAACCTACCTGGCGCAGGTGCGGAATAATGGACATCCCCCCTGTGTCGGCCAGATAGAGCATGTAGCCATCTGCCGACGACTGTGCGACGGCAGTGGCGGCAATTGAACCTCCAGCACCCGGCCGGTAGTCCATGATCAGCGGCTGCCCGAGTTGCTTTTGCACTACTGGCGCCAACGCACGAGCCACCATATCAGCCGCTCCCCCCGGGGGGTAGCCAATTACCATTTTCAGCGGCTGCGCCGGCCATGTGTTGGCATGGCTGGACCACGAAGCACCAAACGACAGCGCTCCCACTGACAAAATGGCATTCCTTCTAGATATTTTCATGTTTATCTCCTGTTAAGTTTTGATTCGTGAATCAGTTGCCGACAAAAATCGGCTTACGGCGTGCCTGCCACGCTGACATCCCCTCACGCAGGTCGGCAGAACCCAGGCTGGCCTTGGCGCGCTCATCGCTAGCTTTGTGATTCAACCTTCCGCGGGCTATCTCATTCAGAGCTTGTTTCATGCCTTCGACTGCTCGGGGGGCCTGATCACTTAGGATCTGAACCAGGCTATTTACTGCGCCATCTAGTTCTTGTGGAGCTACCAACTCAGTGATAAATCCGATACGGAACATTTCTTCCGCTTTGATTGTTCGTGCGGTAAAAAACAAGTTCTTTGCTGCGTTGATGCCAAGTCTGCTTTCCCAGCGGATAAGACCTTCGGTGTAGTAGTGCAAACCAAGGCGGCTCGCGGGCATGAACATTTCGCAGTCGGTAGTACCCACGCGAAAGTCGCAACTTAGGGCCAGGTCTGTAGACCCCCCATAAACCGGGCCGTTCAGCTTGGCAACGGTAGGGACACGACAAGCCTCCAGTTCCACGGTCATGGCTGAAAAGTCAGGTGCAGGCTTGGCTGCGAGCTCGCCTGCCGGTAGCGCACCGCTGCGCTCGCTCAGATCATCTAGGTCGTACCCGGAACTGAATGCGCGTCCGGTGCCCGTGATCACCAAAACGCGGGTGTTCCGGTCTGCATTTATTTGGGAAATCTTCTCGCGGAGCCAAACGACATCCTCAGATTGAAGTCGATTGAGCAATGACGGCCGTCGCAGCGTGACGTGCGCGATGCCCCCATGCTGCTCATGCAGAGGGAGCTGCCCGATATCTTTGCTTGAATTCATATGACGCCTTTTTACTGGTTAATAAATCTATTTATCGGATCATAACGCAGTTTTGCCTGGTTTACAATGCAAAATCAGCATCAATTGAATCCATAGAGGAGCTTGGCCATGGACGAAGTAGTAGAGGCCCCAAGTGGGTCCATGTCGGACGATGTTCGACGTGCTTTGGAAGCCGACATTCGCCATGGCCGTCTCCCGCCAGGCAGCGCGCTTGCGGTCAAAGATGTCGCGGACAGGTTCTCGATTTCTCGGACGCCTGCGAAGGAAGCACTGCTTCAGCTCGCAGCGTCAGGGCTGGTAATCTTCCAGCCGCGACGAGGTGCGGTGGTTGTCAAACTTGAACCCTCGGAAGTGTTTGGAATGCTGGAAGTCATTGTGATTCTGGAAGCAGAGGCTGCAAGGCTTTGCGCTCGTCGCATGACTGAGGCCCACCGAACCGAACTTAGGACAGTGCAGCAGGAGGCCAGCTCGGCAGTGGAGAGAGGCGATGTCGGGGCCTACACGCTTGCGAACCTCAAGCTTCATGAATTGATCTATAAGGGTGCCTCGAACGGCTGCCTCCACCAGTCCATCTTGACCATTCGAAATCGCGTAGCCACCTATCGCTCCATCACATTTGAGCGCTCTGGTCGCATGAAATCTTCGCACCGGGAACACACTGCCATCGTTGATGCAATCGTCCACGGCGACGAGGACGCCGCTTGCGAGGCCATGACCGCTCACATCTCCGTCGGAGGCACTGCCCAGGCGGAACTGATGCTGCAGATGAGCCGAGTTTAGGCTCCCAACCGCGCCCAAGTATAAATTTGTTGACTACTTTTTGGATATTTTATAAATTCATCAAGGCGCCAAAAACGGCGTAAGCAGATGTCTCCCGTCTCAAAATTCACATTTGGAGATTAGGAGTCTGCGCGGCAGAAACGTTGCAGGAGTAGTTGCCCCAAGGCCACCTGGCCCACTTTATTAGCGACACCATCAACGCGCTTGATCTGAGCGCGTTCTTTGCGCGCAACGAGGGCGGTGGCTCATGCAACCAGCCGTTTCACGCGGTCATGATGGTCAAGGTATTGGTGTATGGCTACGCCACGGGCGTGTTCTCTTCGCGCAAGATCCCCAGAAAGCTGCACGAGGATGTGGCCTTCCGAGTGCTGGCGGCGGGCAACTTCCCCAAGCACCGCACTCTGTGCGACTTCCGAGCGCTGCACCTCAACGAGTTGGCGCCTCTTTTCGTGCAGGTGGTCAAACTCGCTGGCGAGTGCGGCCTGGTCAAGCTGGGCGCCATCGCGGTGGATGACACCAAGCTGCGTGCCAACGCGAGCAAGCACAAAGCCATGAGCTACCCGAGCTGGACGGCCAGCTTGGTCACTTCGGCGAGGGTCCGGCCGTTAAGGGTTGCGATGCATGCTAACGCGTCGTCATTGCGCTCTTCCATCTGCACACGTTTGAAGGGCGACACTAAGCTCTCGGGGAACTTGCCGCCTGATTTCGTTTTCGCATTTGCCATTTCTGCTCCTAGTTCGGGTTGAGGAAAGGGGCGCCCATGCAGCGGCCGAGCTGTGTTCCGTGGAACCGTCAGGGATTGCGAAGGGGTCTTGAGTTGCGCGATTGGAGGCATTGCCTCACTGCGCGCGTTCTGCTGCACTGCTGTGCGTCTGGTCAAGCTGGTCATTCGGCGTGCGAAAACCGCGACTCGACACGACTATCGTAAGCACCGGGCGACCTCAGGGGCAAAGCAAATGACTTTGCCAGGCAGCAAGTTTTTGGGCCAAATAGATAGCGACTTAGAGCAGCGCTCCGGTCTGGCCATGATCGCGCACCGGGTGCGCGGCGATGGTGATGCCGAGCACGATTACGTGCAAAGCGTGAAGACAAATGTTCTTCAAATTCCACCGAGACTTCGAGACAACGGAGCTGGTTTTCCGGCTCTTCACAATGCTTTCTCCCTTCTGCATTCCATTGCTGGACATGCGATGACCGTGTTGTGAGCAGGTCGGGTTGAGCCCTGCAGAGCGCTGCGCCAGAACGTGCGTTCCCCTAAGTCGCTTGCTGATTCTAAGAAAAAAATGGCGCCACGATTGCTCATGGCGCCATTGATAGTTGCTTTGATAGCTGTCGTCGGCTAATCTGAAAAGATTTTACCAATCAACAACTTATCAGCATAACTGGCGGAGTGGACGGGACTCGAACCCGCGACCCCCGGCGTG
>JANNEZ010000017.1:0-12054 GCA_031379255.1 Rhodoferax sp.
CCGCGTCTCGCCCGGGCCGGATTTTGTGTTGACCGTGTTCGCACGCGACATGCCGGCTTACCTGGCGCTGACCGAGCGCCTCTTCACGCTGGATGGCAATGTGCGCAACGTGAAGGCGTTTTTCAGCGTGAAACGCAGCAAATTTGAGCCAGGGTTCCGGCTGAAGTAAATTCGATGCCGCCAGTGGTTTTACTGGCGCGCTTTGCGTCGACGGGCTGCGGCCAGGCCCGCCAGCCCCAAGCCCAGCAGGGCCAATGAGCCGGGCTCCGGTACACCATTGCCGGGAGGCTCCAGCGCCACGGTGGTGCGGATGCCAAAGGTGAAACCGTGCCAACTCTCGGGCGTGGGCACCGTCCAGGAGAAGGTGGAGAAAGTGCCGATGAACTGGATCGTGCCATGCCCCTCATTGCCCAGCAAAACGTCGCCCGCCAACTCTTGCAGCGCGGAACTGTTGCCACCCCAATACCCTGTGCCCTGGCTGACGATGTCAAAGGGCGCATTGAAGTCGTACGTGGTGGGCACACCGGGCTGGCCCAGACTCACGATGGCCATGATCGGGTCCTTGATGGCGGCGCCGAGGGTGACGGTGTAGATCTGGCTTTGGCCACCACTGAGCTGGACGAGATCGGTACCGGGTGGCGCGTTTTCCACCTGGGTGCTGATGTAAGGGGTGGAGGGGTTCCAATAGTTGGTGCCGCCGCCGGTTTGCGCCCCGTAGAGGTTCCCGGCCGAACCATTGGCAAAAGTTGCCGCGAAATCAACCGACACCGTCGAGCCGCCAGGCAGTGTTATCAAGCCCGATGCTGTGCCGCCAGGCACATTGGCTGCGGTCCAGTCGACGTAGTAATACAGCGCCGCAGAGGCTTGATGCGCAACCAGAACGCAGGCAAGCGCAGAGGCGGCACGGAAGAACTTGAACAAAGTGTGAATCAGCATGGCGCAGCTCCTGAAATTCTCCGAGGCAGAAGGCCTTTAGGCCGATCCTCGTGCCAACACGCACGCAACTTTCAAGCCATGCCGGCAAGCCACTGATTTAAAAGGAATTTTCAAATTTGTCTGGGAAAAATCCAAAAGCAATGTAAATTTTCCCGACAGTCCGCTGGAATCTCCACGATCAAACCCAAAGACAGGGAATTGCCTTAAAATTAACATGGGTGTTAATTATTGATGATTTTCATCCGATTTTTACAAAAATACGCATGAAATCGGCAATCAAGTCACGTGAAATGGCGTTTTATTGCTATGTTTTGAATAGCATTATTTAGCGGCATTCTTTTCGCCACCCTCCAACTCATCCAGCAGGCGCGTCATCTTTGCCGCCGCATCCTGAATCGTCTTGAGGTGCCCGCGCACAGCCGCATCCAGCGTGTCGCCATGGTCTTCCTCGATCACCTGGGCGAACGCGCCAATGTGGCGCAGCGGCGCGCGCAGTTCATGTGAAACCGTGAAGCTCAGGTGTTCGATCTGCGCGCGGGCGGCTTCGAGTTCGCCGGTCAGGCGGGCCACCTGCTGGCGCAAATCCTCGTCGCTCATTTTTTCGGCCGCGTCCAGCCGGGGATGGTGGTCTGTTTGCCGCGCGCCACACTCAGCGAGGCCGGCGGTGTGTGTTTGGTGATGATCGAACCCGCCGCGACGGTGCCGCCGGCGCCGATGCGCACGGGCGCCACCAGCACCGCGTTGCTGCCCACGTGCACGTCCGCCTCGATCACGGTTTTGTGTTTGAACGCGCCGTCGTAGTTGGCGGTGATGGAACCGGCGCCGTAGTTGACGCGCTCGCCCACCTCCGAGTCGCCCAGATACGCCAGGTGGTTGGCTTTGGCGCCTTTGCCCAGGGTTGAATTTTTCACCTCGACAAAGTTGCCGATGTGCACTCCGTCGCCCAGGTGCGCGCCGGGGCGCAAACGGGCAAAAGGCCCGATCAAGGCGCCTTCGCCAATCGTCACGCCCGCGCTTTCGCCGTCAATGTGGGTGAACGGGTGGATCTGCGCGCCGGCGGCAATGCGGGCGTTGGCGATCACGCAGTTGGCGCCAATGGTCACGCCTTCGCCCAGCGACACCGCGCCTTCAAAAATACAGTTCACGTCAATGAACACGTCTTGCGCGCAGGTGAGCGAGCCGCGCACGTCAAAACGCGCCGGGTCGGCCAGGCGCACACCCTGCTCCATAAATTGAAGCGCCAGCCGCTTTTGGTACACCCGCTCCAGCTCGGCCAGTTGCACCGGGCTGTTGACACCCGCCACCTGGGCTTCGTCCGTGATCTTGCAGCCCACCACGGGCACGCCGTCGGCCACGGCGAACTTCACCACGTCGGTGAGGTAAAACTCGCCCTGCGCGTTTTTGTTGTCCAGGCGGGCCAGCCAGTGTTGCAGCTTTGCCGCCGGTGCCGCCATGATGCCGCTGTAGATTTCGCGGATTTCGCGCTCTGCCGCGCTGGCGTCCTTGTGATCCACGATGGCCTGCACCGCGTCGGCCTGGCGCACGATGCGCCCGTATCCGGCGGGGTCGGCCAACTCGAGCGTCAACAAGGCCAATTTGTCGCCGCCACAGGCCGCCACCAGGCGCTGCAAGGTGTCCACCTGGGTCAGGGGCACGTCGCCCGAGAGCACCACCACAATGCCGTCCATAAGGCCATGGGTTTGCAGGGCGGGCACGGCTTGCTGCACGGCGTGCCCCGTGCCCAGTTGCGGCTCCTGGCGCACGAATTTCAGCTCAGGGCCAGCGGACTTCGCGCCGCCCGAAACCGTGCTTGTGGGGCCGGCCGCCATCGCCGTGAGCGCCGCCTCCACCTCAGCCGCGCCATGGCCGGTGATGACCACCACCCGGCGCGCGTCCAGGCGCCCGGCGGTGTCCACCACATGTTGCGCCAAGGCCCGCCCGGCAAGCTGGTGCAACACCTTGGGCAGCCGGCTTTTCATGCGTGTGCCCTTGCCAGCAGCCATGATGACCACATCCAGCACGGGCCGGGGCGCTGCGTTACTATTTGCCGTCATGTCTTTGCGAGTCCTTCATGAATTCACATCGGATTATCAAACGGATTGCGCTCTGGCTGGCCGCCGCCCTGCTGCTTTCGCTGCTGCAGGCTTGCAGCGCGATCAAGCTGGCCTACAACAACGCGCCTGAGTTCGCCTACTGGTGGCTCGACGGGTATGTCGATTTCCAGTCCGACCAGTCGTTCCGGGCGCGTGAAGAGCTCAACAAGCTGCTGGCCTGGCACCGTGCCGAGGAGTTGCCCAAAATCGCCGAATTGCTGCGCAAGATCCAGCCCCTGGCGGTGGCTGACCTGGCCCCGGCCCAGGTGTGCGCCCTGTTTGACGAATCCCGCGGGCGTTATGAGGCGGTGACGCGCCAGGCGGAGACGGCGGCGGTCTGGCTGGTGATGGGCCTGCAAGCCTCGCAACTGGCGCACATCGAATCCAAATTCAGCAAGATCAACGACCAGTGGCGCAAAGACTGGCTGCAACTCACCGCCGCCGAGCGTTTCGAGAAACGCCTCAAGTCCAACACCGAACGCGCGGAAGAGTTTTACGGCAAGCTCGAAGACCGGCAAGTGGCGGCCCTGCGCAGCGCGCTGGAGGCCTCGCAGTTCGACGCGACGATGAACATGAACGAGCGCCAGCGCCGCCAGCAGGACTTGATGCAAACCCTGCGCAGAGCCAGCGGCAGCGCGCCTGGCAACGGCAAATCGACTTCCGCAGAGGTTTTGGCCCAATTGCGCGCCTACCGCGAACGGGTTGCACGCTCTCCCAACTCCGCCTACCAAGCCTACAGCGACAAACTCACCCAGGAAAGCTGCGCCAGTTTTGCCCTGCTGCACAACAGCACCACCCCCGAGCAGCGCCGCCGCGCTGTGGGTCGCATCGCGGCTTATGAGCGGGATGCGCGGGAGCTGAATTCGCAGCGCTGAGCGGCTCAGACAAAAAAAAGCCCGCACAAGGCGGGCCAGGATGGGATTGAAGGAATTCGTTCAGCGACGCACGCCGACGATCGGACCCGCGAAGGCTGGGTCGTTGGTAGTCCCGGTGGCGGTTCCGGTGATAAAGCTCAGGTTGCCGGTGCTGGTCGAGCCGTTTCCATGAGGAGCGGTGAACGCGCCCGTCAAGGGGTCAGTCACTGTGAGGGTGCAGCCCTGTGCGTTGCCGGTCACATTGTCAAAACAAGTCACTGAATTGGTCCCACTGATGACGACGCGGGTACCCACGTTGAAGGCAAACGGCGTTCCAGCCGCCCGGAAGTCCCAGGTTCCCTGGTACGAAGCGGCTGACAGCGCGGGTGGTACTTCGGGGTCAACGGCGGGCATGCCGAGCTTGGCCAAAAGCGCGTCAGAAGCCTGGTCATTGAAGCGGGCTAAATTGGTCACGGTGAGCTTGTCTTTGAAGCCGTAATAAATAACACCGTTGCGCTCGATGAAGACCCGGTTGTTGCCGAGCGTTGATGTTTGCGCCGGAAAATTGGCCAAGGTCAAAACGCGCGCGCCATCGGGCAAGGTTGAAACCGCATAACTGCCAGAGCCAATCGACACGCAATTGTGGGTGAAACCCTGTCCAAACTGCTGGTCGCAGGCGTAATAGGTCACCGCGTTGGCGGCTGCGCCAGCAAATGACATGCGGATGATCTTGTTACCGGTGTAGAAAGCAGTGGCCGGGCCGTTGAGTGCCACATTTCCAAGCGTGATGCCCAGACTCAAGGTGCTGGCGCCTTGCCCCCGAATCGGGTTTGGACTCTGGAATGTGCCATTCGCCGACGTGATGCTTGTCTGGCCAAACAGGCAGGCCTCGCCTTTGAAGGTTGCGATCATGTCTTCCAGCGTCGTGACATTGGAGTTGGGCGCGGCGCCATTGCAGGTCGGGCTGTTGCCAGTCGTGCCGTCGCCGCCGGCCGCACTCTTGTTTTTCATGACAATGCCGCCGCTGCCAGGGTTATAGGCATAAGCCGAAGCCAGGCGGGTGTTGATGTTGTAAAAGACTTTCGAGTCCGCCGGGAAGGTGGTCACTCCCAACAGCGCAGTTGCATTCGCGACTGAGTTGGCAATGGTGATGTTGGTGTATCCCGCATTGCGGATCTCTTCATAAACCGACGCCATGGTCCTGCCAGAGACGTCAAGACTCACCCGGTTGCTGGCCGTGGTGCTGTAGTTGTTGCAATAGTTCGACCGGTTGTTGCCGGCCGCATCGCGCAGCGTGACGGTGAATTCAAAATTCAGGGCACACGGCTCCCAGGCAGAACCCGTCCAGTGCAGAATGGACTGGTCTTGCGGGTTGGTGCCAAAGTTCCAGTTGGAAATAACGCCAGCGTTGCTGCGGCTGCGCCGGTCAAATACGCGGACAAGATTATTGGCATCGGGTGTCGCGCCGGCCAGCGTTGTGCCAAGGACCCGCGAACTCCAGTTGCTTGCGTCGGTGTAGGTCAATGAGTCCAAAGTGATACCCGAGGCGGCTACATAGGCCGGCAATGGCGCTGCCGCCTCAAGGGCCTGCTGCTGGTTGATGGCCACGACCACCGCCGCCTGCGCGGGTGTGGTCAAGGCCGGCGTGACGGCCGCGACCACTGCTGCTTCGAGCGCAGCGCCAGTCAAGCTGGGGTTGGCGCTTAGGGCCGTCAACACGTTGGGCAGCAATTGCAGGATTCTCTGCTGTACAAGCCGCGTGAGGTCGGCCTGGGTGATGGGCGCATTGTTGCTGGCGGGCGTGTTGAGTGTCGACGCGACATTGGTGATCTGCGCCTGGGTCGTCACCACAATCGCTCGCGCCACGGTGGCCGGGTCGGCGCCGCCAGCCGCCAACGCCGCAGCCCGCGCGGCGTCGGTGGTGTAGTCGGCCAGTGGGTCTATGTTAAGGTTGAGCTGGGCCTGCACAGTCGCCGTGGCTTCGGCCAGGCTGGCGCCAGTGGCCATGGTGGCCACGACCATGGTGGAGTTGGGGCTGACCACACCTGGCGCGCCCGCTGGCGCGGTCATGGTGTAGGGCACGCCGATGGGCTGGCCCGGACGGTCCATGTCTTCCGATTCAGCGTCGAGCATGGCGACGATGGGGTACAGGCCCACATCGGCATTCGGCACCGCCAGGGTGACATTGCCAGCAGCGTCGGTGCGGCCGCTGGTTTCACCCGTGTCGCAGGCGCCGTTCAGGTTTTTGTCGACGCAGACCAGCGCGTTGCGGACCACGCCGTCGATCACCTTGGTGGTGAGGCTGGTGGTGGTCGACGGCGGCGCGGCGTCGGCGCCCCCGCCGCCGCCGCAGGCCGCCAATGTGGCCAATGCCGCGCCGGCCAAAGCCAGCGACAGCCGCTTGAGTTGAGTGTTCATGATGACCTCCAGAAAGTTTTAGACGTAGTGCGCGAGACCTTCCCTCGTCCGCCGGGGACTCTGGGCGACACCAGTTTCTGGAGTTGCAAGTTTTAACGCATCGTAAATTTTTAGTACATATTTGCGGTTGAGGCCGCTGGTTCTGCCAAATGTGCATAAGTCACAAAACAAGCGTGTCAAAGTTCCGGCCTGTCGGGCCGCCTTCTTCCTAAGCTCTTTCCAGCACGTTCAAGGAGCCCGGGCACCCAGCCCGCGCGGCGCGCAGCAAGGGGAAAAGAATGGCGCAATCCGAAACCGCAAACTTCATGCAGGGTGAGCCCACTCTGGAGCTGAGCCTGCTTCGCATGGCCTTGAACCAGGTGGACTATGGCCTCGCCGTCGTCGCCATCGACTCGCGGCAACTGCTGTTTGCCAACGCGCCGGCGGCGGCGGCCTTGCAGCAAGGCAATGCCCAAAAGAGCGGCCTGTGTGTAGAAGAAGGTTGCCTGCGCCCCTGCCGGCATGCCGACATGGAGCCCTTGCATCTAGCCCTGCAAAATACCAAAGTGGGCCAGCGCGGCCTGCTCAAGTTCATGGGACGCGAAGGAGCCGCAGGCGCAGACTGCTCGGTGGCGGTGATGCCGCTTTCGGCCCCCGGGTACGCCTTGCTCGCGTTTTCGAAACAACAAATGTGCGACGCCACCACCGTGACACTGTTTGCCCGCGAGCGTGGCCTGACTGGCGCTGAGGGCCAGGTGCTGGCGCAGCTTTGCAAAGGATTGCGGCCCCAGCAGATCGCCACCAGCCATGGCGTGCAAGTCTCCACCGTGCGCACCCAGCTGCGCTCGATCCGCCACAAAACCGCCAGCGACAGCGTGCGCGCGCTGGTGCACAAGGTGTCGATCCTGCCGCCGCTGGCGTTGCACCTGCCGGAGCTGATCGAGACGCTCAAGACGCCATCGCAACCCCAGGTAAGCTGCGTCTGAGCCAGACCCGCCTACGGGCGGCGTCGGCCTGCGCTGCGCCGCCCGATCGGTCGCAGCCCGGAGTTGCTATTATTTATATAGCATATTATCTATAATATTCGCGACTTCAGTGCCGAAAATCCTTGATTTTTGCGCAAAATCCCGTCAAAACGGGAAATTGTTAATACCCATGTTAATTATTGACCCGGCTTTATCTTGTAGTTAATACACAGGTTAATTTTAGCCGACGGCGCGCCCACTACACTGCGGACTACAACCCCGCCGTATAAAAGATGCCGCCCTTGCCCCTGGACTCTGCCGCCCAAGCCTTCTGCGCCGACGGGCGTTTTCCGAATCTGTTGCGCGAGCTGGCCGCGCAGGGTGACATACGCCGCTACCGCAAGGGCACCATCATCCTGGCCGAAGGCGACGCGGGCGACACCGTGTTCATCATTCTGGCGGGCCAGGTCAAGTCGTACAGCCTGGACGACCGCGACAAGCAGATCACCTATGGCGTGTTCGGCCAGGGCGAATATTTCGGCGAAATGTCGCTCGACGGCGGCGCGCGCTCATCCTGCGTCGCCGCCGTGCAGGCCACCAGCTGCAGCGTGGTCACGCGGGCGCGGCTGCTGGCTTTCATTGCCATGCGGCCCGAGTTTGCGCTGGAAATCCTCTCCAAGGTGATCCGGCGCCTGCGCGCCACCACACTCAACGCCAAAAACCTGGCCTTCATTGACGTCTACGGCCGCATCACCAACTGCCTGTATGCCCTGGCCACGCCGCTTGCGGACGGCACCCAGCGCATCGGGGAACGCCTCACGCACGAAGAAATCGCCAGCCGCGTCGGCTGCAGCCGCGAGATGGTCAGCCGCATCATGAAAGACCTGGAGCGCGGCGGTTATTTGCGCAAACAGGATCAGCGCATCGAATTGATGAAGAAGCTGCCGTTGAGGTGGTGAGGAATTGGTTCGGGCGTGACACGCCTTGGCATTTCGTCATCCATATTGATGACGAAATTCTTGGGGTTTCCCGATCTTCTGGTTACAACTGTGCTTTTGTCGGATAGCATTTTTGCAAGCGGCCGGCGGCCGAATCTGCGTAATAACAAGCGCACAACCAGGAGAACGCATGAAACGCGACATCATCGTCAAAGGCCCCCATCTGGGTGGCAGTTCGGATCTGACCCTGCTGGCGCCCATCAAGCCCGGTTTCATCGAGTCCCTGGACACGGTGACTTACAAATCGCGGGTGCGGCGGGTTCTTCAATTGCTTCACATTTCGCGGGCGGCTGGCCATGAATACGCCTCTGCGCGCTTGCTGTCGGACGCGATCGAACGCGTCGGGGTGATCCATTCGGTTCGGGTCGCTGTGGTCGAGCCGGAAGACAAAGTGATGCTGGTGGTGACGTTTGATGGCACATGGGAGTCTTACATCCGGGTCTTGTGGGACAAGGTTGGCACACTGCTCGATCTGATTTTTTGCAACACCGTCGACTACGTCAACTCCACTGACCATACCTTTGAAGAGTGGCTGGCCTGGGTGCGGCGGGTGCAGCTGGAAACCAGTTTTTTTTACGGCCCGCCGGATTCAACCAGCCGCGACGTGCTGTATCACCGCCGGGTGGAAAGAATGGGCCAGCGCGGCGCCCTGTCGGAACTCAACCAGTTGCGAGCCGTGTTGCCGACCGCCGAGCAAGCCGCGTTGCGCATGGCCGGTCTGGTCGACGAATCGGGCGGTCAGGTGGAGGACGCCCCGGTGGTGAAGCTGCCCGAGACGCTGGAGCAGCGGCTGTTCGAAGTGTTTTTCAACAGCTTTCAGGCGCTCGGCGGGCTTTACCGATTGACCGAATGGCATCGACCCGGCACACCCGATGGCGAAGTGCTTCGCCTGGCGACCATCGACCTGCTGCTGGAGTTTGTCCAGTTGTGGTCGGGTGGTTCACCGGACGTTCTGGCCAAGATTGAAGAGGCCAAACGGGAGAGGTTTTACCGGCACCTGACCTGGGTCTTCCCTGATGGCATTGCTCAGCCGAACCGGCGCAAAGGCCTCCCGGCTCCCGCCAGCGAGTTGGGCGACGCCGTGCCCGACGCGCTTTTGAGCGCCATCCAGGGCGGCATCCTGCGCGGCTATCAAAGCCTGACTCACGGTGTGCTTCTGTTTCTGGAAATCCAGCCTGCAAACGGGGCACCCGATTTTCTGGAATGGCTACGCGCGAACGTCACACCCGGCAATGCGCCAGGCGACTTCACGGCGGACCGGCCCACCTGCAACGTCTCCTTCACGCCAAGCGGGCTGCGCGCCTTGGGAATGGCGGAGGACACCTTGGCCTTGTTCCCCGCAGAGTTTGTTGAAGGCATGGCCTCCCGGTGCGGCCTCTTGGGTGACGTGCGCATGAACCATCCCAGGCGCTGGAACAAACCCGCCGGCTCAAGTGGCGACGGGCACCAGTTGCCGCAAACCGAACCGACTTTGGCCACCCTGCCAATCGAACTGGAGGCGGTGCATGCCATTGTTCAATTGCGCTGCAGGGCGCCGGGCGTGGCCACGGGTATCGCGCTGAGCGACCCCGGCCATCCCTTGAAAGTGTTCGCCAACGGCTTGCTGAAGGCCTGCCCCGGCGTCAAGCTGTTGGCGGCGCAGGCGATGGCCAGCCGCCCGTTGGCCGCAGGCGAAAAGGCAGCCAGGGAACACTTTGGCTACGTTGACGGCATGGGGCAGCCCAATGTGGAGGCATCAGCCGACTCGGCCTTGTCAAACCGCGTCCACTACGGCGAGTTTTTGCAAGGTTGTGACAATGCTGCCGACAAAGCGCTCGACGCCACCAACCCGTCGCTGCCGGAAGATGACAAAACGCGGCTGAAGTGGTTGGACAAAGGAAGCTTTCTGGTGGTGCGCAAATACCGGCAGTTTGTTTCGCTGCTGGTTCAAGCAGTGAACGATACCGCCGCGACGATGAAAGCTCAATTGGGTGGCAACGAAGCCGACCACCTTAATGTCGTCTACGCCAAGCTGATGGGCCGATACCAGGACGGCACGCCGCTGGTGGACTTCAAAACCGGCAGCACCAACAACTTCAATTACTCCGACGACCCGCAAGGCAAGCAATGCCCGCTGCAGGCGCATGTCCGGCTCGCCCACCCGCGCCAGGCGCGGCAAGGGGCTGCTCGCATTCCGCGCATCATGCGCAGGGGCATGTCTTATTTCCCACCAGTGAAAGACGGACAAGACGACCCGGCTGGTGATCGCGGTGTCATCTTCATGGCTTACGCAGCCAGCATTTCCGAGCAATACGAGGTGGTCCAACGCTGGCTGACCGGCAGCAACAGCACCGGCTCCTCGTCGGGCCAGGCGTGCCCGATCGTGGGCGTGCCGGAAAACGGCGTCGCGCGTTTTTTCCCGTTTGAGCATCAGGGCAAGGTCTTTCGGGTGCAGTTGGGTGAACCGGCCGCACTGTTTGACCAGCAAGTCGCGCCGACAAAGCTTGAATGGGGCATGTACTTGTTCACACCTTCCATCGCGGTGTTGGGTGAGCTTCAAAAACTCGCCAGCGCCCAGCAGGCCAACCAGCCGCAGGCCCAAATTCCCTGGGAGTTGCAACGCGGGCGCCAATTGGTCGCCGAACTCGCCAGCCTTCAAAACCTCCAAGGTGATGCGGCCGCTTTGGCGCGCTGGAAAACCGTGATCGAAGACCCAGAATCCGTTGACCGGCTGGACGCCGCCGCAGTTTGGGCAGCGATTCGCGAAGACCACGCCGGCCTGCTCAAAACGGCCTATGGCACGCTGGTGGCCAACCGTTCGTTGATCCACGAGGTGCTGCAAAACACCCACACAAGGTACTCCATTGGCGGGCAATTGGCGCGAATGGAACTGAGTTTTGGGAAAATCTACTTGGGAATGGACGACGGTGATCAGTACAAAAAAGAGTCGGCTGAAGTCAACCAGAAAATTGAAGGTCTCGCCGTCGGCGCAAACCGGGGCGCGGTGTTCACGCTCGCCCAGGGCGCGGCAGCCGGGAAAATCAATGTGTTGGCAAGGGACGCCGAAAGACACGCCAGAGAAGTCAGCAAGGGCATTTTTGAAGTGGGTGTTGACGCACGGGAAGTGCTGGACGAAGTCTTGGCCACCTTGTGCGACACCTGGTTCGGATTGAGCGACGACACCGGCCACCGCTTCGAGCGCGGTGGGTCCGACCTGGCCTGGACCGACGCGCGCAAACCCCTCTACCCGGGGCATTTCATGGCGCTCTCGCGCTACATGTTCCAGCCCAACCCGGGCGCGATAGTGGAGGACCTGGGCATCCTGTATGGCAAAGAGTTGGTCAAGGCCATGCGCCTGTTTGTTGGCGACCACAAAACGACGCCGAAAAATTCAAGTGGCCAGGCAGCGCCCATCGCCGACGCCATCTTCAACCACCCGAAGCTTGGTGGAGACAAGGACTGGATTGCCAGAACCATGGTTGGCGTGATGATGGGCTTTATTGCCCCCATCGTTGGCGCCGTGGGGAACGTTTTGCGCGAATGGCACCGGGACGGAACGTTCATGGCGGCCCGATCCGAATTGAATCGAAAAACATCCCTTGACGACGCCGAAAAAATCTTGCGCGCACCATTGATGCGGGCCGCGCGCATGCGCCCGATGCCGCAGATCATCTGGCGCACCGCCTTGACGCCGCACCGCCTGGGCTACCCGGACAAAAATGCGGTGGATGTCGACGTGGGCAACAAACTGGTGCGTGCATTGGTGTAAGGCGGACAGCAAACGCTGGCAGACTGGCAGGATGATGGCTGCCTGATGTTAGGCGGGCGAAGG
>JANNEZ010000025.1:0-2033 GCA_031379255.1 Rhodoferax sp.
GCCCGCTCATGGCATCGCTGGGCACGCCCCACAGCGGCGCCACGCGCGGGAACAGCACAAACAGCAGCGCCATCACCGGCGCGCCGAGCAGCGCCATCCAGCCGGCGGTTTTGGCGGCTTCGAGCAGCGGCGGTTTGCCTACCGGCATGTGCGCGTTGACCAGCGCCGTGAGCAAACCCAGCAGGGCGATCAACATGGCCGCGGCGGTGAGCAGCGACTGCGAAAAGAAGAAGTTCGTGAGCATGGTGAAAAAGCTCAGGAAGAAGACCACGAATGCGTCGCGTTTGGCGCGCAGCTCCAGCGTTTTGAGCGCCAGCAGCACGACGATCATGGTGACGCCTGCGTCGCGCCCCATCAGCGTGCGGTGGGTGTAGAGCGTGGCGCCCACTGTGACCACGAGCAGGACCAGCAGCCACCATTTGGAGGGCAGCGGCCGCGATTGAAGGGCGAGGCTGCCGCGCCACACCAGCACACCCGCCGCGAGCAGGCTGCACCACAGCGGCAGGTTGCTGACCTGCGGCAACACCACCCAGGCGATGACGGCCAGCAGGAAGAGCGTGTCG
Organism: Rhodoferax sp.; assembly: GCA_031379255.1. Lineage (GTDB taxonomy): Bacteria > Pseudomonadota > Gammaproteobacteria > Burkholderiales > Burkholderiaceae_C > JANYCG01. Next base: position 564 of record JANNEZ010000025.1, read on the forward strand.
CGGCTGTCGCGCGGCAGGTTGTTGAGCAGCTTCAGCATGGCTTGCCTGCAGCGGCATTGGGGGGAAATTCCTTGGCCGAATAGATGCTATGAAATAAATAGCAAACTATCCATATAATTCGTGACATAAAAGCCAAAAAACCTATAAATTTTCGGAAAATCGTCATTTTTTCGAAAAGTGTTAACACCCATATTAACAACTCTATTTTTTCCCGATTCAGCATAAAGCCAGGGCCTCCAGGCAGCGCCGCTTGTGGCCTTCACCGCTGGCGGCCTTGATCTCCCGGCCTGGCAGGCGCAGGCCGTAGTCCAGGCCCTGCTTTTCAGCTGCCAGCAGCCAGGCGCACAGGCGCGAGAGTTTGTGTTCTGTATCGGCGGCGCCGCAATGCGCGAAGTCCAGCCACAACTCGTAACGCTGCACCTGTTCGGCGTCGCGGCTCACCAGTTCATCGGCCTTGGCGACTTTTTTCCACACCACGAGTTTCAGCGGGTCGCCCCGGCGGTAGGCGCGCACACCGTCAAAGTCGCCGCTTTGCGCCGGTTGCGCATGGGCCGCGCCGCCCGAGCGCGGCTCGCCTGGCGGCAAGGGCGGCGCAAACGCCTCGGGCGCGGGATACACCAGCACCTTGGAGGCTGGCCGCCAGACCGTCCACACGCGAAAGGTGCCCAACGGGAAACGTGTTTCGGCGGTGAGCGCGGGCACCGGGTGCAGGCCACGGCGCTCGGGCTTGAAGGCAATGTGCACGGTGCTCGTGCCCAACGCGGGAACATCCGTCCACACCCATTGGTTTGCGCCCAGCACACTCATGCCGATGCCATGGCGCACGGCATCGCGCCCGCTCTGCAAATTGACGCCAATCACCGCGCTGGTGCCGGCAAACTGCGCATCCGGCGCGATCAGGTTCAGCGTCAAGCCGCGCAGCGTGCCGTGGCACACATGCATGCCCACCACGGCGCTGCCGGCCAGCAGGAAGGTGAGCAGGTAACCCAGGTTGAGCTGGTAATTGATGGAAGCGACCAACAGCAGGAGAATCGTCGCGGCGAGTGTGAACCCGGGGCGTGTGGGCAGGATGTAGACCGTGCGCTGCGTGAGGGTGAGGCTGTCTTTGAGCGGCAATCTGGCTTGCCACCAGCGCTGAAAGCTCATTTTGACGAAGGCCACCGGGTGCAGCCAGGGCGAACGGTTGAGGATCACGGCAGCGGCACCGCGTCCACCATCGCCCGCACCTGTTCGACCGAGCCGCGCCCGGCGTCGGCACCTGGAATCAGGCGGTGCGCGATGGTTTGCGGCAGGATCGCCTGCACGTCATCGGGCGCCACGTAATCGCGCCCCTGCAACAGCGCCTGCGCCTTGGCCGCGCGCAACACGGCAATGCCGGCACGCGGCGAGAGGCCCTGCACGAACCATTTGCCGTTGCGGCTGGCGGCGATCAGGTCTTGCACGTAGTTCAGCAGCGGGTCGGCCGCGTGA
>JANNEZ010000057.1:0-5105 GCA_031379255.1 Rhodoferax sp.
CTCGACATCGACGGCGAAGCGGTCGCCCGGCTTGCCGACCAGGCGGATGGTGACCAGGAGCTCGCCGTCGACATCCTTGAGCGCATGACTTGAAAGGCAAGCAAAAGCCCGCTTGGCGCAATCCAGCGGGCTTTTATAATTCTGGAGAAACCCAATGACGCTTAAAGAACAAATCACCGAAGACATGAAAACCGCCATGCGCGCCAAAGACAGCGAGCGCCTGGGCACCATTCGCCTGCTGCTGGCGGCCTGCAAGCAAAAAGAGATCGATGAACGGGTGGTGCTGGACGATGTAGCCGTGATCGCCATCGTCGACAAACTCATCAAGCAGCGCAAAGACTCGATCACCGCGTTCACCCAGGCCGCCCGTATGGACCTGGCCGACAAGGAATCGGCCGAACTCAAGGTGCTGGAGGCCTATTTGCCCCAGCGCATGGACGCCGACGCGGTGAAAGCCGCCGTGGCTGCCATCGTTGCCGCGCAGGCCGCTGAATGGGGCCGCAGCGCCGGCCCCGGCGACATGGGCAAGGTGATGGGCGCCGTTAAAACCCAACTCGCCGGCAAGGCCGACATGGCGCAGGTGTCGGCCGCCGTCAAAGCCGCTTTGGCAGGCTGAAACGACGTTGGCTGGCAATTTCACGCCGGGCCGCCCCAAGTGAAATTAGCCCCCTCGGGGGGCAGCGACCCGCGAAGCGGCAGAGCGTGGGGGTCATTTAACTCCCGGCCACTTTCATCTTGTTGATGAGCAGGGAGCCGACCGTTTTTGCGCCATAGTTGTAGGTGTCTGCACCCACCGCCAGCACGCCCTTGAGCATGTCTTTCATGTTGCCGGCAATGGTTATCTCGTGCACCGGAAACGCGATTTCGCCCTTCTCCACCCAATAACCGCTGGCCCCGCGTGAATAGTCTCCCGTCACGTAATTCACGCCGCTGCCCATCATCTCGGTGACAAACAGCCCGGTGCCGAGCTTTTTGATCATTTCTGCGAGGTTGTCTTGACTACGCGTGAGACGTGAAGTCAGATTCAAATTGTGCGAACCGCCGGCGTTGCCTGTGGTTTTCATGCCCAGTTTGCGCGCCGAATAACTGCCCAGAAAGTAGCCCTGCACGCGCCCGGCTTCCACCACGCTGCGCGCCTGCACCCGCACACCTTCTTCGTCAAAGGGCGAGCTGCCCTTGCCCCGCAGCACAAACGGGTCTTCGGAAATGTCGATGTGTTTCGGCCAGACCGGTTTGCCCAGCGAATCGAGCAAAAACGAGCTTTTCCGGTACAACGCGCCGCCACTGATGGCCTGCACAAAACTGCCGAGCAAACCGGCCGCCAGGGGCGACTCAAACAGCACCGGGCATTGGGTGGTGGCGATTTTTCGCGAGTTCAAGCGAGACAGGGCGCGCTCAGCCGCGTATCGGCCAATCACCTCGGGCGCGGCCAGTTCATTGGCGTGGCGCATCGAGCTGTACCAGGAGTCGCGCTGCATGTCGCCATTTTTGCCGGGTGACGAGGCAATCGGCGAGACCGACACCGAATGCCGCGAACTGGCATAACCACCGCGAAACCCGTGTGTGTGCGCGGTGAAAAAATGCGACTGCTGGGCCGACACCGCCGCGCCTTCGCTGTTGGTGATGCGTTTGCTGGTCTTGAGCGCCGCCGCTTCACAGCGCAAGGCGAGTTGGGCCGCCTCTTCGCTGGTGACGGCCCAGGGGTGGAACAGGTCCAGGTCGCTGCGCTGCTCAGCCGCCGTGATCACGTCGGCGGCATCCGGCAAGGCGGCAAACGGGTCTTCTGCGGTGAATCGGGCAATGTCATAGGCGGCCTGCACCGTGTCTTCAATCGCCTTCTTCGAATAGTCCGAGGTGCTGGCGTTGCCGCGGCGCGTGCCCAGGTAAACCGTGACGCCCAGCGATTTGTCGCGGTTGCGCTCGACATTTTCCAGCTCACCCTTGCGCACGGACACCGAAAGGCCGCAGCCCTCGGAGGCCTCGGCGCCGGCGTCGGTGGCGCCGAGCTTTTTGGCATGGGCCAGGGCGGTGTCGACCAGGTCTTCGAAAAACGGGCGACTGTAGCTGAAGCCCGGTTGGGGTTGTTGACTCACGGGGGAGGTTTTTGCATTCATATCGGCAGCTATGATACTTGGGCATCACCGCAGGGCAACATGGCAAAAAAGTTAACCAAGGGCTACTACGTCAAAGGGCAATTCGTTGCCGAAGGCAGCGAGCTGGACATCGAGCTTAAAAAAGAACTCAAAGGCACCGACGCGCAAAGCCGCACCGACCAGAAAAAAGAAAGCCTGGAGCTGCAAAAACTCGGTGAAGACTTGCTGACCTTAAGCGCCGCCCTGATGGAGCGGCTGGACCTCTCCGACAAGCTCAAAGACGCGGTGGCCGAGGCCAAACGCATCACCAATTTTGAAGGCAAACGCCGCCAGATGCAGTTCATCGGCAAGTTGATGCGCCTGCTGGACGAGGGACAGGTTGCCGACATCCGCGACGCGCTCAAGGAGCAACACAGCGGCTCGGTGGCCGATATTCAGGCGCTGCACCAGGCGCAGAGCTGGCGCGACCGCCTGATTGCCGACGACGAGGCGTTCCAGCAGTGGGTGACGCAAAGCCCCGGCACCGATTCGCAACAACTTCGCGCACTCATCCGCCAGGCACGCAAAGACGCCAAGCCTGAAAAGCCGGGGCAGGCGGTGCGCCACGGTCGGGCGTTTCGGGAGATTTTCCAACTCGTCAAGGACGCGCTGTCGCCTGAAAACGCGGTGAATGACGCAGAAAACGAGGGCGACGCCTCCAGCCTCAGCCTCAAGCCATGACCGATCCTTCGTACACGCCAGGCCGCGTCAAAATCGGCATCGTGTCCATCAGCGACCGCGCCTCAGCGGGCGTGTATGAAGACAAAGGCCTGCCCGCGCTGAAAGACTGGCTCACGCGCGCCCTGAAAAACCCGATCGAATTCGAAGAGCGCCTGATCCCCGACGACGTGGCCACCATCAGCGCAGCGCTGATCGACCTCGTCAACGCCCAATGCGCCCTGGTGCTCACCACCGGCGGCACAGGCCCTGCCCTGCGCGACGTGACGCCCGAGGCCACACTCGCCGTGGCGCACAAGGAGATGCCGGGCTTTGGCGAGCAGATGCGGCAGATCAGCCTCACATTCGTGCCCACAGCCATCCTCTCGCGCCAGGTCGCCGTGATCCGCGACCAGACGCTCATCATCAACCTGCCGGGTCAGCCCAAGGCCATCCAGGAAACGCTGGAAGGCCTGCGTGACGCGGAGGGAAAGTCCGTCGTGCAAGGCATCTTCGCCGCCGTGCCGTATTGCGTCGATTTGATCGGCGGGCCCTACATGGAAACCAACGACGCCGTTTGCACGGCGTTCCGGCCCAAGTCTGCCATCCGGGTGAAATAGGTGTCAGTTCTTCATCAAGGCGCTGTGTAACCCGTGAATTGGCAAGCTAGCGACAGGCCGGCCACGTTGGCTGATGTTGCCGGGCTGTGAGTGTGCCCGTTTTGCCATTTGTTAACATGGGTGTTAACATTTGTCTGATTTGACACTTATTTATAGTGTTTTCGACACTTAAGTCTCGTATTTATTCATTTTATTGCTATTAATATAATAGCATTCGGAATTTACGCAGTTTCTAGTGGTTCCGCCTGAACCCCCGCAGCGCGGCAGGCGCGCAGATGATGGCAGTGGTTATAATACCCACCGTGGATAGCAAAACTCTCATCAAGTTGCTCGAAAAACAGGGGTGGACTCTTCGGGCAAGCAAAGGGAGCCGCCACATTTACGTGCATCCAGCCAAAGGCGGCCACATCAGCGTGCCGCACCCCAAATCGGATTTGGGCACAGGTCTTGTCCACAAATTGCTGAAACAGGCCGGACTGAAGTGAAGGAGCCAACATGAAATTCATCATTGCCATTGAACCCGCCATTAAAAAGTCCGCCTTCGGTGTGGTGGTACCTGATTTGCCAGGCTGTTTCAGCGCTGGCGAAACGCTGGACGAAGCGATTCAAAACGCCCAAGAGGCCATTGATCTGCATTGCGAGACGATGATTGAAGACGGGCTGGATATTCCGCCCGCCCATTCGATCGCAGCGCACCAGAAAGACCCTGATTTCGCCGGGTGGATTTGGGCGGTGGTTGATGTGCCCGTCGAGAAGTACCTCGGCCCTGCCGAGAAAATCAACATCACCGTGCCGCGCCTTCTGCTCAGCCGCATCGACGAATACGCCAGGAGCCACGGAGCCACACGCAGCGGGTTTCTGGCGCAAGCGGCCCGGCAGGCCATGGCTGCGCAAGTAACTCCTTAAATCACCGGCTTGTCGGCGTAATCCGCCTGAACCCCCGCAGCGCGTCTTGCGCTCAAAGACGCGCTGCGGGGGTTCAGGCCGACCGCGCCAACTCAGGAGAAATTACTTCCCGACAAACTGCGTAATCTTCTCCGCCTCAAAACACTCCCGTTTCGCGGCATCCGCAGGCATGCAGTCGGCCACGGAAACACCGGACTGAATTTTTTCAATCGTCTGCCACAACATGGCGATCTGGTGGTCTTGCGCGGACGCGGTTTCGATCAGGCCTTTCATCGCCTGGTTGATCGGGTTTTGCGGGTCGTCTTCGTTGGTGATGCCATAGGCCGAAAACTTGCTGGCCATGGCAGCGTCACCGCTGGCCTCCGATGTTTTGGGCATGATGATGCGCGCCGGGATGCCCACAGCCGTGGCGCCCTCGGGCACGGGCTTGATCACCACCGCGTTGGCGCCAATCTTGGCGTTGTCGCCCACGGTGAAGCCGCCCATCACCTTGGCGCCGGCGCTCACCACCACGTTTTTGCCCAGTGTCGGGTGGCGCTTGGCGCCTTTGTAGAGCGAGGTGCCGCCCAGCGTGACGCCCTGGTAAATCGTGCAGCCGTCCCCCACTTCGGCGGTTTCGCCAATGACCACACCCATCGCATGGTCGAAGAACACCTTGTGCCCGATCATCGCGCCAGGGTGGATTTCAATACCGGTCAAAAACCGGCCGATGTGCGAGGTGAAACGCCCCAGCCACTTGAGACCGTTGTTCCAGAACCAGTGCGCGCGCCGGTGCAGCACCAGCGCGTGC
>JANNEZ010000061.1:0-5737 GCA_031379255.1 Rhodoferax sp.
CATCTCGAAGAACTTCTGCCCGACTTCATTGACCGAAGTCGTCCCGTCGACGATCTCGCCGCAGTTGATGTCGATGTCCTCTTCCTGCCGGTTCCACAGCGTCGTGTTCGTCGCGAGCTTCAACGACGGCGACGGCGCGCAGCCGTAAGCCGAGCCGCGCCCGGTGGTGAAACAGATCATGTTGGCGCCGCCCGCCACCTGCCCGGTCGCGCTGACCGGGTCATAACCCGGCGTGTCCATGTAGACAAAACCTTTGGCGGTGACAGTCTCAGCGTATTCGTACACCGCCTCCAGATTCGTCGTGCCGCCTTTGGCCACTGCGCCCAGCGACTTCTCGAGGATGGTCGTCAACCCGCCGGCCTTGTTGCCGGGCGAGGGGTTGTTGTTCATCTCGCCTTGGTTGATCTCGGTGTAATGCTCCCACCATTTGATGCGGCTGATGAGTTTCTCGGCGATGTCGGGGCGCACCGCGCGGCGTGTGAGCAGGTGCTCGGCGCCATAAATTTCCGGCGTCTCTGAGAGGATGGCGGTGCCGCCGTGGGCGACCAGCAAATCCACCGCTGCGCCCAGGGCCGGGTTGGCGCTGATGCCGCTGTAACCATCGGAGCCGCCGCATTGCAGGCCAATGGTGATGTGTGAGGCGCTGCACGGCACGCGTTTATTCTCATTGGCTTTTGGCAACAGGCCCTTGATGAGGGTGACGCCGCGCTCCACCGTTTTGCGGGTGCCGCCGGTCTCCTGAATGTTGAAGACCTTGAGGGTTTCGCCTTCCCGCAGGCTGCTGGCCGCCAGCCAGCTGCTGATCTGGTTGCTTTCACAGCCCAGGCCGACGACCAGCACGGCGCAAAAATTAGGGTGTGTGGCGTAACCGGCCAGCGTGCGCTGCAAGACTCTCAGGCCCGCGCCTTCGCTGTCCATGCCGCAGCCGCTGCCGTGCGTCAAGGCGACGACACCATCCACGTTGGGAAAACCGGCCAACGCCTCGGGCCGGTTTTGCCGGGAGAAATGGTCGGCAATCGCGCGCGCCGCCGTAGCCGAGCAATTGACCGACGACAACACGCCGATGTAGTTGCGCGTCGCCACGCGGCCATCCGCGCGCTGGTAACCCATGAAAGTCGCTTCGCGCCGGGGCGCGGGCGCCTTCACGTCGGCGCCAATGGCGTAGTCGCGCGTGAAGTTGCCCTTTTGTTCACCCATCCAGAGGTTGTGGGTGTGCACGTGGTCACCTGCGGCAATGGGCTTGCTGGCGAAACCAATGATCTGGTTGTAGCGGCGCACCGGTTCGCCCACGGCAATCGCGTGGGTTGCCACTTTGTGGCCGGCGGGAATCAGGCCCTTGACGGACACACCTTCCACCTGCGCGCCGCCGACCAGCTGCGAGCGGGCAATCAACACATCATCGGCCGGGTGCAATCGGATAAACGGGTTCATGGCACATCACACTTTTGAAAAATTGAAAACGATCCAGTATGTCAGAATCCAAGGCGACGGGCACGCGCCGATGCCCGTGCATAAGGAGACGCAAAACCATGAGACTTGCCGGGAAAAGAGCCCTTGTGACCGCTGCAGGCCAGGGCATTGGCCGTGCCAGCGCACTGGCCATGGCCGCACAGGGCGCCCAGGTGCTGGCGACCGACGTGAACGCGGCGCTGTTGGAGAGTTACAAGGGTGTGGCCAACATCACAACGGCGCAGCTCGACGTGATGGATAAAGCCGCCATCCACAAGCTCGTTGCAGGCATAGAGACTCCGCACGTCGTCTTCAACTGCGCCGGGTTTGTGCACGCCGGCACGATTCTGGACGTGAGTGATGAGGACTGGAACTTCTCCTTCAACCTCAATGTGCGGGCGCAGTTCTGGATGATCCAGGCGCTTCTGCCCGGCATGCTCAAGCAAGGCGGTGGCAGCATCATCAACATGGCCAGTGTATGTGGCAGCTTGAAGGGCCTGCCGAACCGTTCGGTGTATGGCGCCAGCAAGGCGGCGGTGGTGGGTTTGACCAAATCGGTGGCGGCTGATTTTGTCGGCCAGGGCATCCGCTGCAACTGCATCGCGCCGGGCACGGTGGATACACCTTCGCTGGGCGACCGCATCAACGCTTTTGCCGACCCGGCAGAAGCCCGCAAGGCATTCATCGCCCGCCAGCCGATGGGCCGCCTGGCGCAAGCCGATGAAATCGCGCCGATCATTGTTTATCTCGCCAGTGACGAGTCCCGGTTCGCCACCGGGCAGATTTTTTCTGTCGACGGAGGCATGACGATATGAACCAGCTCGATCTGAACAGCCGCCGCGCGGTCATCACCGGCGGCGCTTCCGGCATCGGTTTTGGCATTGCGCAGCGGGTGTTGGCCTCGGGCGGCAGCGTCACCTTGTGGGACCGCGACGACGCCGCCCTGCAAAAAGCCAAAGCGGCATTGGGAGCTCAAACCCAAAGCGTGGTGGTGAACGTGACCGACCAGGCCAGCGTGCAATCGGCCGTGCAGCAAACCCTTGCACACGGCGACATTGACTGCCTCGTCAACAGCGCCGGCATCACCGGCCCCAACGCCAAGGTGTGGGACTACCCGCTGGCCGACTGGCAGGAGGTGATGAGCGTCAATGTGAATGGCCTCTTCCTGTGTTGCCGTGAAATCGTGCCGCACATGCGCACGCGCAACTACGGGCGCATCGTCAACATCGCCTCGGTGGCCGGCAAGGAAGGCAATCCCAACGCGAGTGCCTACAGCGCCAGCAAGGCGGCGGTGATTGCGCTGACCAAGTCGCTCGGCAAAGAGCTGGCGGACACCGGCGTTCGCGTGAACTGCGTCACGCCTGCGGCAGTGAAGACCGCGATGTTCAGCCAGATGACGCAGCAACACATCGACTTCATGCTCTCCAAAATTCCGATGGCACGTTTTGGCGAGGTGCAGGAAGTCGCCGCCATGGTGGCCTGGCTGTGCACCGAAGACTGCTCGTTTTCAACCGGCGCGGTGTTCGACCTCTCGGGCGGCAGGGCAACCTACTAAACTCAAGCCCAATTCAAATCCACCGTCAATCCCGTTTATTCCCAGAAAGGCACCCATGAAACTCGTCCGTTACGGCAAACCCGGCAAAGAAAAGCCTGGCCTCATCGATGCAGAAGGCAAATTGCGCGACCTGAGCGCGGTGGTCAAAGACTTTGGTGGCGAGCAGCTCAGCGCGGCCTCGCTGGCCAAAATCCGCAAACTCAAAACCGAAAAGTTGCCCCTGGTCAAGGGCTCGCCCCGCATGGGCTGCCCAGTCGCCAATGTCGGCAAATACGTGGCGATTGGTTTGAACTACCGCGATCACGCCGCCGAATCCGGCATGCCCATCCCCAAAGAGCCGATTATTTTCATGAAGGCCAACAGTTGCATCCAGGGCCCAGACGACGACGTGATGTTGCCCAAAGGCTCGGTCAAAGGCGACTGGGAGATTGAACTGGGCATCGTCATCGGTACCCGCGCGCGATACGTGTCGCAAAAAGACGCGCTGAGCTACGTCGCCGGTTATGCCCTGTGCAACGACGTGAGCGAGCGCGAGTTCCAGATCGAGCGCGGACCCCAGTGGGACAAGGGCAAGGGTTGCGACACCTTCGGCCCCATTGGCCACTGGCTTGTGACCACCGACGAGATCACCAACCCGCAAAACCTGGCCATGTGGCTGGATGTGAATGGCCAGCGCAAGCAAACCGGCAACACCAAGACCATGATCTTCAGCGCCGCCAAGATTGTGAGCTACTGCAGCCAGTTTTTCACGCTCATGCCGGGTGACGTGATCTGCACCGGCACACCGCCGGGCGTTGGCCTGGGCATGAAGCCGGCGCCACAGTTCCTGAAAAAGGGCGACGTGATGACGCTCGGCATTGAAGGCCTGGGTGTGCAGACGCAACTGGTGGTGCCGTTCAAGCTGTAATTTTTTACATTGCTGGTCTCTGTGGCGCTGTCGGCCTGAACCCCCGCAGCGCCCCTTGCGCTCAACCGTCGCTGACCCTTCGGGCGACCATCTGCAGTACGCAACGACGGGGCCGGCGCACAACTCGCTGCGCTCGAACAAGTGCGCCTCTGTCGGTCCGCTGCGCGGCCCCCAGACCCCATCGTTTTACGTGCTTCGAGGCAGCGACAGACGAGCGCCAGCGGCGCTGCGGGGGTGCAGGCTGGAGAGGTCAGGCGTTTTTTGCATGCGCCGCGAGAAAGGCTTTCGTCTCATGTACCAAACGCTCCTGTAGATTTCCGCGCTTGGAGTTGGGCGATGGTTGTTCGAGTATGCGCTTTACGGAAAAGCGTGCTGGTACGAGCGTAGGTTTCCGCCCGTTGAAATACAACTGCCAAAGCACTTCATGAAGGCGACCGAGAAAGACCAGCAACTGCTGCATTTCCCTGACGTTCGTTTTTGCGAACATCTCGCCGACTTCAGCTCGGGTAGCTACGCCCCGGTGAGCGAAGACCTTGTGCCGGAGTGAACGGTAGTTCGTTTCGTAAATCTTGCGTCGATCCGCGAGGTAGCGCTTCAGCCTTCTGAAGTCGTCACTGTTTGGTTCGTACGCGGTCTCAAGATACTCCGGTAGCCACTCGTCCGCGTTCGCACTGCTCTTGCGCTTGCGCGCTGCAAGTGAAGCTTTGGAGAAGATGTCCAGATTCGAATGCGAAAAAGACAATAGCCGGGTAACACTATAGTTTTTCGGATCAGGATCGAAAACTCGGCCAAGTGCCACCAACGTCGATGATTGAAGCGCGCCGAGATTCGTATTCCAGAACAGCGGTGCCTGGTTTAGCAAACGAAAGACTGCTTTGTCCTTTGCCGCAACTGCATGGACTGCGTCCCACGCGTAGAAGAATTGAATTGCGCTCTCAGTTTCGGTTCGGAAGAGTTCGAGTTGGGTTTCGAAATCTGCGACGGGCGTCGCGTCGATCGAAGGGATAAGCCTCACCGCGAGCTTCGGACGGCAGCGCTGTACTTTGCACTTACTTTGTCTGTCCAGCGCTTGATCAATGCCGCGGAGTCGGTCATCGCCTCTACGCATGGGGTCGAGTATCGGTTCATCAGTAAAGATATGTTGCTGTAGTCGTTGTCGATAGTCTTTTGCATCGACTTCATGCTCATCTCGAACCTTGCCAAGGTGACACGAGTAGCCATCTCTTCCGAACGACTCTTCTTCGCTGCGAGGACAGAAAAGTTGGCAGCCTTGTCCGAGGCCTCCTTATACTTGGCTGCCTCCACCGACTTTACGGAGCCCTGAAACGCACCTTGCACTATTGCGAAGTACGCTGCGCACTCGGCGTACTCCGTAGCTACGTTATCAGTGACCTCCACAGCCATAGCTTCTGCGGACGGCTGAGCAGCCGCATGAAGCGTGACGATGGTGGCAGCTATTCCGAGGAGTACGCGCATTTGCTTCCCTGTGAGGCCTAATTTTGATGTATCCCGCAAAGCTGCGGAATAACATGGTGACCAGTCAGATAGAGTGGCTGGCTCAAATCAAAATAAGCTTTTAGCGACATGAACTTGCATCATAGCCCTCCCAAATAAGCAGGCATATTGATTTCGGCAAAGTTGCCATCCAGGCTCCTTTGCCGACGGTGAGGTTAATGATCATCGCAAGCAAACGATTGTCTGAACCCCCGCAGCGCCGCTGGCGCTCGTCTGTCGCTGCCTCGAAGCACGTAAAACGATGGGGTCAGGGGGCTGCGCAGCAGACCGACTGAGTCGCGACTGTTTGAGCCCGTAGGGCGAGTTTGAGC
>JANNEZ010000065.1:0-14131 GCA_031379255.1 Rhodoferax sp.
GGACGATCACAAAGAGACCATGTGTTTTCCAGCTTCTGGACGTCACTGACGAAGCACACTGGGCCGCTGCGGTGGCAGTTGCCGAAAAGCTGGGGAATTTGTGGGGACTGGTCAACAACGCGGGGGTGTATGCGCCGGTGCCCATGCTCGAGACGACGGCTGCCGAGTTTGAGCGGCACACCCGCATCAACCAGCTTGGCACCTTCCTTGGCATGCGCGCGGTGATTCCGGCCTTTGAACGCACCGGCAGCGGCGCCATTGTGAACATGTCGTCCACCGTTGCCCTGCGCAGCGCACCCAATGCGATTGCCTACACCGCATCGAAGTGGGCCGTGCGCGGCATGACCAAAGCGGCTGCGCTGGAACTTGCGCCGAAAAATATCCGGGTGAATTCCGTTCATCCCGGACCGATCGACACCGACATGCTCAATGTCCGCACCCGGGAGGAGAACCTCCGGCGCGTTCAGCAGGTGCCCATGAAACGCCTCGGCACCAAGGAAGAAATTGCCTCCCTGGTGTTGTTCCTGCTTTGCGACGAGAGCCGCTACATGACCGGCTCGGAGGTGGCAATGGATGGCGGCGCCGCCTTGTGATTCAAAACACTCGGATACGTCTAGGGAAAACACCTATTTTTCAAACCTACTGATGCAACCAGAAAAACTACTCGATGGTATAATTTTCGAAAATTCATATCATATTCCGTAATTTCGAAAATTTTGAATTTGATCCGCATTTGTAAAAGCCAGGCAATTTCGTCAACCGTCGCACACCGCCAATGGGGTGCGCAAACTTGGAGACAACATGAAAGTTTCTCAAACAGGCTGCACACCCAAAAGTGGGCAAAGAATATTTCGGACACGACTCGGCGCTCTGGCCGTGAAGTTCTCGTTTGGCGCTGCAATGGCCGGTCTCGCGACGGGCGTTCTGGCGCAATTTGAGTCACCCTCTGATGGCGTCTACAAAGACCGCATCGACTGGGGCGTAATGATGGACTTGAGCGGCCCGGCTTCCGCGTCACAAGGCATCTGGACCAACGGCTTCCAGGCCTACATGCGCAAGCTCAATGAGACGGGCGGCGTCAATGGCCGCAAAATCAACGTCTTGGCTGAAGACAGCCGTTTCAACCCCGCGCAGGACAAAATCAATTATGAAAAATTAGTCGGCCAGACGCCGGTGCTGGCGATTTCAGGCGTGGGTTCGTCCAGCTCGCAGGTTTCACTGGCACCCACCATCCGCGCGGGCAAGGTGCCCATCGTTGGCACTTACACCAGCACCAAGCCGCTGTCGGAGCCCGTCTCACCGCTGGTTTATGGCGGTTTTTGCGGTTATCCGCAAATGGCCCAAACCGGCGTGGGTTATTACGCCGAGCAACTCAAGCTCAAAGCGCCCAAGGTCATGGTGGTGTCCATCGAGAGCGCCGGCGGTGTGGAGTATGCGCAGATGGTGGCAGCGGCCGCAGCCAAACTCGGCGGCACGTCCAGTCTCGTGACCATGAAAATCACTGCGGCAGACGTGACCCCCCAGGTGCTCGAAATCATTGCCCAGAAGCCTGACTTCATCACGATTTATGGCGTTCCCAACACCGCCATTCTGACCATGAAAACCATGCACCAGTACGGCCTGAAAATCCCGGCCTTTGGCATCTCGTACTTGCTGGCGCCGCAGATTTACGCGGCCATGGGGCCTGATGCGGGCGCCAACTACAACGTCGTGAGCTGCTTCACACCAGGCGGCACAGACCAGTCGCCCGGGAGCCGGGACATGACGGCGGCGGCTGACAAATTCAACCACGGCGCGATCAAGGAAGACATCAACTATGTGGCGGGCTGGGTCGTTGCTCAAATGTCCGCAGAGGCGATTGCCAAGGTCGGCCCCGAGCCGACTCGCGCCAAGTTGATTGAGTCCATGAACAAAGGCTTCTCGGTGGACACCAAGGGCCTGGCCGCGCCCATCACGTTCACCACCGACAACCACACCGGCCCCGTCGCGTTCCGCATGATCGGTTATGACTTCGCTGCCAAGAAGTACAAGCCGTATGGCGAGTTCGCCGACTACCTGAAGTACACCAAATAACTCCAAGGTCTGCGCCTCCAAAACTGCCCCGATACCCTGGTTCAAACTCAATCAAAGGTTCACGATGTTCGCCCAAGTACTGTTCAGCGGTCTGGCCTTGGGAAGCATCTATGGATTGGTGGCCCTCGGATTCGCGGTGGTTTACAAAGCCACCGACGTGTTCAATTTCGCGCAGGGCATGTTTGTGGTGTGCGGCGCATTTTTCGCCGTGACGGCGATTACTCTTCTGGGCCTGCCGTTTCCGCTGGCCATTGCAGCCATCATCGGCAGTTGCGCAGCTCTGGGTGTGGTTGTGCATGTGCTGTTGATCCAGCCTTTGGCAGGACGCCCGATGTTGTCAGTCATCATGCTCACCATTGCGTTGTCTATTGTCTTGCGCGCGGTGATCGAGATCAGTTACGGCCCGCAGGGGCGCACCCTGGTAACGCCGCTGCCTGCCAGCATTTTCCTGATTGGCGGTGTGCGGATTTCCCAATTGCATCTGGTTGCGGCACTGGTCAGCTGGGCCTGCATGGCCGGATTCTTCGCCTTCTTTCGGTTCACCTCGGTGGGCCTCCTGATGCGGGCCACCGCAGACAACCATGAGGCCGCTGTGGTCTCCGGCGTCAAAGTCAATGTGATGAACCGGCTGGCCTGGGCCATCGGCAGTGTGTTGGCGGGCATTGGCGGCCTGTTTCTCGGCCAGCTTCAGATTGTTTCGACAGAGCTGGAAAGCATCGGCCTGCTGGCCTTGCCGGCGGTGGTGATCGGTGGCATGCAAAGCATTCCTGGCGCCATCATCGGCGGGCTGCTGGTGGGACTCATCGAGCAATTTGCCGGCGCCTACATATCGCCAAAATCAAGCGATATCTTGATTTACGTTTTGTTGATGCTGATCCTGATGGTTCGCCCTTGGGGACTGTTTGGCCAGCGCGAACTCGGGCGCGTCTAGAGCGCGTCGGCGCCCAACGCCCGATCGTCCTCTGATCGCCCACTGAACATTCGTCCGTTTTCATGACATCCACTGTTCCCACACCCGCGCCTGCGCCCGCAATTCCAGGAACCACGCGGAAAATGCCCCTGCGCTGGATTTGGCTGATCGCCGTCGTTGCGCTGCTGTGCTACGTGCCGGTGGTGCTGACGGACCGTGCGGTGTTTGGTTTTCGCCTGTCCAACATGCAACTGCTCAACCTGGGGCTTAGCCAGGTCAACCTGATGCTGATCGCCATGCTGGGCGCTTTGTCGCTCAACTATTTGACGGGGTGCGCCGGGTTGATTTCAATTGGCCACGCCGCGTTTTATGCTGTAGGCGCGATGACCGCCGCCATCACCGGCTCGCAATGGGGTTGGCCGTTTCCGCTGGTATTGGTGGCAGCAGGCATTGCGGGCGCATTGGCCGGGGTGCTGGCCGGTCTGCCGTCGCTTCGCGTGCGCGGCCTGTATTTTGTATTGTCGACTTTCGCCGTGCATTACATCGTGGTGTTCGCATTCATGGAGTACCAGTTCAAATTCTTCGATGTGGTTGGCGTGCCCTACAAACCTGCGACTCTCGGCCCCATCGATTTGAATACACCCATGCGCTGGTACTTTTTCTTGCTGCCCCTGTTGGCGCTGGTTTACTGGTTGCTCAGCAACAGCTTGCGCACACGCGAGGGCCGCGCCATGATGGCCATGCGCGACCACGAACTGGCAACTACTTCGGCGGGGGTTGACGTGCGTTACCTGCGCCTCAAAGCCTTTGGCTTCAGTTCTGCCATCGCCGCCATGGCGGGCGCCTTGTACGCCTATTTCCTGACCAATGTCACCTCCGAGTTCTTTGGCATCCAGTTTGCGATCCAGTTCATCGCCATGATCATTGTGGGCGGCATGGGGTCGTTGCCTGGTTCGCTGGTGGGTGCGGCGGTGTGGTTGCTGCTGCCATCGATCATCAGCGGGGTGGCCTCTCAGGCCAGCGATTCGACCGGCTTGATGCGCGTGTTGCTGATTGACCATAAGGCCCAGTTCGTGCAGGTGATTTTCGGCATGCTGGTGATCTTGTTGCTGATCTTCGCGCCTGGCGGCATTGCCGGCATGGGCGCCAAATTGCGCGCCCGGCTCTTGGCGTGGCGGAGCCGGTGATGGACCACGCGCTTGAAGTCAAGGGGCTTTCGGTCGGTTATGCGCGCAAGGGCTTGGCGCTTGAAGACGTCAGCCTGGCGATTCCCAAAGGACACATCGTCGCTTTGCTGGGCGCCAATGGCGCCGGCAAAACCACGCTGATCCGGGCGGTCTCCGGTTTGCTGAATCTGCACCACGGGCATGTGACTCAGGGAAGCGTCATGCTTGCTGGCCAGTCCATTCTCGGCATGCCTTCCCACCGCCTGGTTCGGCTGGGCATGGGCCAGGTACCGGAAGGCCGACTCGTGTTCAAACAATTGACCGTTGAGGACAACCTCAGTGTCGGGGCCGCAGTGTTGCCGCGTTCTGCCGTGCGGGAACGCATGGACGCGGTCTACCACCTCTTTCCCCGGCTGCTGGAGAGGCGCCAGCAAGCCGCAGGATGGCTCTCCGGCGGCGAACAGCAGATGCTCGCGTTGGGGCGCGCGCTCGTCGCCTCGCCGAGCCTGTTGCTTGTTGATGAACTCTCCCTCGGGCTGGCGCCGTTGATCGTCAAAGCCATTTATGAACAATTGCGCGTGGTTGGCGATACCTTGGGCACGTCGATGCTGATCGTGGAACAAAATGCGCGCCTCGCCCTTGAATTTGCCCAAAGCGCCTACGTGCTTGATCGCGGCCGCATTGTGCTTTCAGGCGCCTCCGCCGATGTGGCAGCCAGCGAGACCATGAAAGAGTCGTATTTGGGCGCGAAACGCGACAAACCATCTGTGGCCACAGCCCACGCATCTTCATGACCCAACCCCTGCTCGAAGTCAGCAAGCTGCTGATGCGGTTCCAGGGCATCACAGCCCTGGATGACGTGTCGTTCTCGATGGCGCCAGGATCCATCACGTCCTTGATCGGCCCCAATGGCGCAGGCAAAACGACAATGTTCAACTGCGTGACCGGCATGTACACGCCGACCAGTGGGAAAGTCGCTTTTGACGGGGTGGACATCACTGGCGAAGCCGCTCACCTGGTGTCCCGCCATGGCATCGCACGCACCTTCCAGAATCTGGCTTTGTTTGCCGGGCTGACGGTGATGGACAACTTGTTGGTCGGCGCCTACCGGCAAGGATCCTCCGGACTGCTCCAGGGCGCGTTTCTGAGCCCGCGCGCCCGCGCAGAGCAACGCGCCGCCGTCGCGGCAGCCACCGAAGTGCTGGAATTTTTGGGCCTGCTGGACATGGCCAATGTGCTGCCGGGGGAATTGCCCTATGGTCGGCAAAAAGAGGTTGAGTTTGCGCGCGCTTTGATGCAAAAGGCCCGCCTTGTGCTGCTTGACGAACCGATGGCTGGCATGAGCACACCAGAGAAAACGGCCATGACGGCCCTCATTCAGAGAGCGCGCGCCCAGTTTGGCATGAGCTTCTTGATCGTTGAACACGACATCCCCGTCATCATGGACATCTCGGACAAGATCGTTGTGCTGGATTTTGGCCGCAAGATCGCCGAAGGCACCCCCGAGCAAGTGCAGGCCAACGAAGCCGTGATCGCCGCCTACCTGGGGACAGACGAAGGCGCGCCAGCCTGAATCGCCGCGATCACCAAAAGGCTTTTTGTGACCACTCAATCAACGGACAAACTTCTGCCAACCTACGAGGCCCTGGCTCACGACATCAAAAGCCGGGGCATCGACACCGTCTTCGGACTCATGAGTGACGACACGGCGCTTTTTGTCACCACACTGGATGCCATCGGGGTGCGTTTTTTCGCGGCGCGCCATGAAAACACGGCGGTTGCTATGGCAGAAGGTTTTGCCAGTGCTACCGGCAAGCTCGGCGTTGCCATCATCGGCCGGGGCCCGGCCACCGCCAATGCCATGCACGGAACGGCCTACGCCCAACGCACTGGCTCCCGGGTTCTGATTATTTTTGGCGCCAGCTCGGTAGTGCACCAGGTTTCCGGCCGCGGGGAGGCCGACACCAAGGAATACAACGCGTCCGGTGTTCTGGAAGCCGCCGGAATCAAGACCTATGTTGCCGCCGACCCAGGCAGCGCGCGCCAGACCTTGGCCAACGCGATTGAGGCCACGCGCAATGGGGGATGTGCAGCCTTGCTGTTGCCAATGAACGTCCAGTTCGGGCAAATCGACTACCCGGGCGCCATGGGTGTGCCGGGTTCCCGGGAGGCAGCCCCAACCAAACCCGTCGCGGCGCGGCCCGCAGCGCTTGAGGCTGCAGCGGCCATACTTGTAAAAAGCCGAAAACCGCTTTTCGTGGCAGGTTTGGGCGCGCACCGGTCCGGAGCGCGCGCAGCCATCGAAGCTTTGGCGGACAAGCTTGGCGCGGTGGTTGCCACTACCCTCAAAGCCAAGGACATGTTTCAGGGTTTTCAATACAACGCGGGCGTTGTCGGTTCGTTCTCTCACGCGGCCGGTCGCCGGTCGATTGAAGAGGCCGATTGCATCGTGGCCTTTGGTGCCGGGTTGAACACGCGCACCACCAGTTTTGGCACCGCCTTTTCCATGGGCGTGCCGCTCATCCACATCGACATTGCACACAACAAGATTGCCCGTTGGCTGCACGCAGATGTCTAGGTCATCGCGGACGCGCGTGAAGCTGCCATGGCGCTTGCCAGCATTGTCCCGGACCGCCCGGCTTCTGAAAAGCCGTTTCACTCCGGGGAAACCAGGCGCCGCCTCGCCCAGGTTGACCTGTCTACCGAATTCCAGGCCGCCAATACCGCGCGCACGATGGACCCTCGCGCCGTTGCGCTGGCGCTGGACGCCCTGTTGCCCAAGTCGCGCAATGCCGTTTATGACGCCGGCAACTTCCTGCAGATCGTTCCCTACATTGCCGTGCCGGGGCCGGACTGCATCAAGAATACCGTCGACTTCGCCTCCATTGGCATGGGTTTTGGCACGGCACTGGGCTTTGCGGCGGGCACGCCGGACCGAACCACGGTGCTGTTTATAGGTGATGGTGGCTTTCTCATGACCCTGGGTGAACTCGAAACCGCGGTGCGGGAAGACCTCCCGCTGGTGATTGTTCTCATGAACGACGCAGCCTATGGCGCCGAGTTGCATTATCTGAAAATGCGGGGCATGCCGGTTTCAACGGCCGTGTTTGCCGACATCGACTTCGCGCCCATCGCGCAGGCATTTGGCTTCGAAACGGCCACCGTGCGTACGCTCGAAGAACTGCATGCCCTGGCGCCCCTGCTGCGCAATCCGCAAGGGCCGATCCTGCTTGACTGCAAGATCAACGCTTCGGTTGCCGCGCCGTTCCTGCTCGAAACCGTGGAGCACGAAAAGCGCAGCGCTTGAATGGGCAACGGGAATTGAGATGACGCAACCAGTTTTCGACGTTGTCATCATTGGCGCAGGGTTCGCGGGACTGCACATGCTGCACCGGCTGCGCGCCCTGGGTTTCCGGGCACGGGTCTTCGAAGCAGCCGCCAGCGTGGGCGGCGTTTGGTACTGGAACCGTTACCCTGGCGCGCGATGTGATGTGGAGAGTTTGCAGTACTCGTATTCGTTTTCCAGCGCGCTCGAACAGGAATGGGGTTGGACTGAAAAATACGCGGGCCAACCCGAAATACTGCGTTATATCGAACATGTGGCCGAGCGGTTTGACCTGCGCCGGGACATCACGTTCAACACACGCATTGCGTCTGCCATTTTCGACGCCGGCTCGGCCCAATGGCAATTGACCGCTGAATCCGGATTTCGGATCACCGCCCAATTTTGTGTGATGGCGACTGGCGCTTTGTCAATCGCACGCCTGCCGGACATCCCGGGCGTTGCGCAATTTTCCGGCCCGGTCCACCACACGGGTGCCTGGCCGCACCAGGGGGTTGACTTCACCGGCAAGCGCGTCGCCGTCATCGGCACCGGGTCTTCGGGCATCCAGGCCATTCCCGCCATCGCCCGGCAGGTCAGGCACCTGCTGGTTTTGCAGCGCACGGCGAATTTTTCAATTCCGGCGTGGAACGCGCCTTTGCTGCCTGAAGCGCAAAAAGCCTGGAAGGCCAGCTACAGCGAGCACCGCAGCCGGGCGCGCGAGGTCGGCACCCTGTACGAGTTCAGCGACAAGACCGCGATGCAGGTTGGCCCGGATGAACGGCAACAGGAATACGAACGCCGCTGGACCGAAGGCGGTGTCAATTTTGTCCATTCCTTCAACGACCTGATGGTCAATAAAAATTCCAACGACACGATTGCGGATTTCGTCCGGTCAAAAATCCGCACCATCGTCAAGGATGCGGCCGTTGCGGATTCACTGTGCCCCACCGACCACCCTCTGGGCACCAAACGCATCTGCGTCGACACCGGGTATTTTGAAACCTACAACCGCGACAACGTCACTCTGGTTGATTTGAAAAAAACGCCCATTCTCTCGGTCACGGCCAACGGCGTGCAAACCACGGATGCAACCCACGAGTTCGACGTTCTGGTGTGCGCCACGGGTTACGACGCCCTGACCGGCGCGGTTCTCAGTATGGACATCCAGGGCTTGAATGGACAGTCTTTGAGGAAAAAATGGGCCGATGGTCCACGAACATTCCTGGGTTTGATGACATACGGGTTCCCCAACCTTTTCATCGTGACCGGCGCCGGCAGCCCTTCTGTGCTGGTCAACATGATTGTCGGCATTGAACACCACGTTGAGTGGATATCAGACTGTCTGGCGCACATGAGGAACAAAAAATTGCAATCCATTGACGCCACGCGGGAAGCCGAAGACCGCTGGGTGCGCCATGTGAACGCCACCGCCAACAAGACTTTGCTGCCATTGGCCAACTCCTGGTTTTTAGGCGCCAACATTCCGGGCAAACCCAGAGTGTTCATGCCCTACGCCGCAAAAATCGGTGTGTACCGCCGGGAATGCCAGCTAGTGGCCGACAACGGTTACGAAGGTTTCATGTTTGTGTCTGCAACGCGGAAGCCGCAGCCTGCCGAGGTGTGCCATCAGCCCTCCTGACCGCTGCCGGCGCGGTTTCGATGTCCTGGGGCGCTCCAGCGGCAACCATTGACGTTCGCCGCGCCCGCTGCATTTTTATTCAAGGATTTTCAATGAAACTCGGTTTTTTCACCATGCCCATGCACCCGATCGGCAAGGACTGGCAGGTTTCCCTGCGCGAAGACCGCGAGGCCTTTGTGCTGGCCGACGAATTGGGTTTTGTCGAAGGCTATGTGGGTGAACACGCCACGGATCCCGAGGAAAACATCACCTCGTCGGCCCTGTTTCTTGCCACCTTGGTCGATGCCACCAAACAAATGCGTTTGGGTACCGGCACGCTCAACATGCCCAACCACCATCCGGTGGCCGTGGCCGGCCACATCGCCATGCTGGACCACCTTCTGGGTGGCCGTTTCATCCTGGGCATCAGCCCCGGCGCCCTGCCCTCAGACGCCGAGGCTTTTGGCAACATGGACATGGCGCGCCCGGCCATGTTTCTGGAAGCCATCAATCAGGTGCTGGAGATTTGGGCCAGCAAACCGCCCTACAACATCAAGGGTTCGTTTTGGAACGTCTCCACCGAACGCACCTTCATTGCGGAAACTGGCATGGGCACCATCCCGATGCCCCTGCAACGCCCGCACCCGCCCATCGTGGTGACGGCGGTTGCCCCGTTTTCCCAAGGCATCACCGAGGCGGCGGCGCGCGGGTGGGACCCCATTTCCGCCAATTTCCTCTTGCCCAAATGGGTCGCGTCGCATTGGGGCAAATATGTCGAAGGGTGCGCCCGGGTTGGCCGCCAGCCAGATCCGGCCGACTGGCGCATCGCCAAGACGGTCTTTGTGGCGAAAGACGATGCCACCGCCGCCGCTTACGCGCTCGGCAGCGATGGACCCTACTACTATTACTACCGCACCTTGTTTGGCAAACTCAAGCGGCGTGGCGCTCTGGGCGTGTTCAAGTCCGACCCCAAGGCCCCGGATGACAGCGTGACACTGGAGGACGTCATCAACAAGCTGGTGATCCACGGCTCACCTGCCAAGGTGGCTGACCAGCTGCACGCGCTGAAACAGGAAACCGGCGAATTTGGCACCCTGCTGTACGCCGGCGTCGACTGGACCGACCGGGCCCTGGCCCGCCAGTCCATGGTCCTCATGGCTGAGCAAGTGTTGCCGCGCATGAACACCTAGCATCATGGCGCACATGCCCGCCAGCACCACCATTCCCGCCTTGCTTGAAGAGCAGGCGCGCAAATTCCCCGAGCGCGAGGCCGTTGTGGGCAGCGGGCGGCGCCTGAGTTATCGGGCGCTGCGCGACGAAACACTCCGTGCAGCGCGCGGTCTTGCGGCCCTGGGCGTGCGCAAAGGCGACCACGCGGCCATCCTGATGGACAACCGGCCCGAATGGATCGTCGCCTTTCTGGCCCTCCAGCAGCTCGGCGCCACGGCCGTTGGCCTGAACACCTGGGCGACACCCCGCGAGATGCAATACGCGCTGGCCCACGCCGAGGTCAAGTGCCTGATTGCGGTCGACCGTTTCCGCAAAAACGACTACCGCGCCATGCTGCGCCAGATGCAGCCACACCTGCAAAACCTGCCGCAACTGCGCAACATGGTCTGGTTGAATGCCGAGCAGGGCGCCGAGCCCGGCCGCGCTGCGGGCGACGGCATTTCGTGGGGCGAGCTGCAGGGCATGAGCGGCGATGTGCCACTCGAACAGGTCGAGGCGGCCGGCCGGGCCGTCAGCCCGACCGACACCGCGCTCTTGCTCTACACCTCGGGTTCCACCGCTGCGCCCAAAGGCATTTTGCTGCAGCACCAGAACTGGATCCGCAACGCCTGGAACATTGGCGAGCGCCAGAAAGTCACCCACGAAGACCGGCTGTGGCTCGCGGTATCGCTGTTCTGGAGTTTCGGCAGCGTCAACGCGATGCCCAACATCCTGACACACGGCGCCTGTGTGGTGTTGCAGGAGCACTTCGATGCGGGCGAGGCGCTGGCCCTGATCGAGCAGGAGCGCTGCTCGATCATGTATGGCACCCCCAACATGGTGCAGGCCCTGATAGAACACCCCACTCGGGCCCAACGCAATTTGTCAACGCTCAGAAGCGGCGCCATGATTGGCACGCCCGAGCAGCTCATGGGCGCCGTGGCGCTTGGGGCAAAAAACATCTGCAACGTCTATGGCCTGAGTGAAACCTACGGCAATTGCGCCGTCACCGATGCGCATGAAAGCCTGGACGTCCGGCTCCACTCGGTGGGCCAGCCGCTGCCGGGCGTTGCGCTGCGCATCTGCCACATCGAAACCGGGCAACCCCTTCCGGCGGGGGAAGTCGGCGAGATCCGCGTCAAAGGGCCGCTGTTCAGCGCCTACTACAAAGATGAGGCGAAAACCCGCGAGTCGTATGACAGCGACGGCTTTTTCCACACCGGCGATTTGGGCCAGCTTGATGCGCAGGGCCGCCTCTATTACAAGGGCCGCCTCAAGGAAATGGTGAAAAGCGGCGGCATCAACATTGCGCCCATCGAAGTTGAAGAAACGCTGATGCGCCACCCCGGCGTGCGCGCCGCCTATGTGATTGGCGTGCCCGACGCGCAACTCGACGAGGTGCTGGTTGCCATCATCATTCCCCAGGAAGGCCATCAGCCCTCCCCCGCCCTGCTCAAGGCGTTTTGCAAACAGGAGCTCGCTGCGTACAAGGTGCCGGCTCGTTTTCACCTGGCCACCGACGCCGACCTGCCGCTGACCACCACTGGCAAAGTGCAGAAAATGAAACTGAAGGATTTGCTGCAGCCGCTGTAGTTGCGCCGCGCTGCGTGGCCGGGCGCTGGCGCGTCCCTGGGCGGCTTTAAAATTTGCCGATGAGTCCCGACCGATACCTTCGCTCCTTTGATGTTCTGGGCCTGCTGGTGCGCCATAAGGAAGGCTTGCGCCTGACCGAGATCAAGGAAGCGCTGAACCTGCCCGTCAGCAGCGTGCACAACATGATGCAGACCATGGTCGCCGCCGAGGTGGCCACTGTCAGCGCCGATTTGCGGTATTCAGTCGGCCCGCGCGCGGTGGCGCTGGCGCTGAGCACGCTGCAGTCGCTGGACATCCGCGTGATTGCGCGGCGCTTCATGCAGGAGCTGGTCAAGAAAATCGGGGATGACGTGTACCTCGGTGTGCGGGTCGGCAAACGCGTCATGTACGCCGACCGTTACCTGGGCAGCCAGCGCATCGCCCTGGACATCCGCTTGGGCGAGTCCCTGTTCCTGCACAGCACGGCCACCGGCAAACTGTTTGCCGCGCTGGACCCGAAGCTCGAAGCGCAGACCCTCGCCGGAAAATTGCCCCGCATAGCGCCGGCCACCCTCACCGACCCGGCCCTCCTGGCGAAGGAGTTCCGGCGCATCCGCGATCAGGGTTACAGCAAGAGCAACGAAGAATCGGTCGAGGGCATCATAGGTTACGCGGTGCCGATTCACGACGGCACCGGCGCCATTGTGGCGGCCATTCACGCCTCGGTGCTGGCCAACCGCGCGACCAAGGTCCACGAACGCAGCTTGCTGGCCGCCGCCCTGGAGTGTGCGGCCCAGATCGAAAAACAGCTCGGAAACGTGGCCGACAAAGCCCAACGGTAGGACAAGGCCGCGATTTAACCTTTAGGGAACCAAGTCTTTGGCACTCCCTCCAAGAGAGTGCTAATATCTAGGGTAATCACCTAACCGGTGATGGATTGACGTTCACTTAAGGAGTCTTCAATGTCTGCTCAAGCTGTACTTTTGGCCTCATCTGCTGGCCCGCCCGCCCTGAGCGGCGGGGCATTGGCCGTGGTCAACCCGTGGGCCATGGTGCCTTCGCTGGGCAACCTGGACGCCTATATTTCCGCCGCCAACCGGCTGCCCATGCTCTCGCTCGAACAAGAGCAGGAGTTTTCGCGCAAACTGCGCAAAGACAATGACCTGGACGCTGCGGGCAAGCTGGTGCTCTCTCACTTGCGCCTGGTGGTGTCGATCTCGCGCCAATACCTGGGCTACGGGCTGCCCCACGGCGACCTGATCCAGGAAGGCAACATCGGCCTGATGAAAGCCGTCAAACGCTTTGACCCCGACCAAGGCGTGCGCCTGGTGAGTTATGCCATGCATTGGATCAAGGCCGAGATCCACGAGTACATCCTGAAAAACTGGCGCATGGTCAAGGTCGCCACCACCAAGGCGCAGCGCAAGCTGTTTTTCAACCTGCGCTCGATGAAGCAGCGTTACAAGGCCGATGACGCGGCCCTGGACGCCGCCGCGCCCGAAGCCGCCTGGACCAGCACCCACCGCGAAACCCTCAGCGAAGGCCAGATCGACGCGATGGCGCGCACGCTCAAGGTCAAACGCGAAGAAGTGATCGAGATGGAAACCCGCCTCTCGGGCGGCGATGTCTTGCTCGACCCGAGCCCCAATGACGACGGCGACGAGGCCTTTGGCCCGATCACCTACCTCACGGACACCGCACACGAACCCACGGCGCTGCTGGAATCGCACCAGCGCGACGTGTTGGCCAGCAGCGGCATCGCCACGGCGCTGGAGGCGCTGGACGAACGCAGCCGCCGCATCGTCGAGGAGCGCTGGCTCAAGGTGAACGACGACAGCTCGGGCGGCATGACGCTGCATGAGCTCGCCGCCGAATACGGCGTGAGCGCCGAGCGCATCCGCCAGATCGAATCTGCCGCCATGAAGAAGATGAAGAAAACGCTGGCGGAATATGCCTGAGCCAAGCGCCTGAGGCCAAAACTGCGGGAAATCCGCAGGAACTCTAAAGAATTCGTTTGCTATATTATTTATAGCAAACTATGACCTTTTTCGTGACTTGATTGCCGATTTCTTCATATTTTTTCGAAAAACCGGCTGAAAACCACAATTGTTAACACTCATGACGGGCTGTCCTGTTAGCTCCACTGCCTCAAATTTCATCAATTTCTGGAGTGTTGACGATGTCATCGTAAGTGACGGGCGCGGTGAGGACGGCTTGTTGAAGCAGGCGGTAAAACAGCAAGCCTCTTGAGTTTGAGG
>JANNEZ010000157.1:0-11041 GCA_031379255.1 Rhodoferax sp.
GCGGCGCATGCGATCAGACCCAACCCAGCTCTGGCCGCTGGACTTTTCGATCACATCCAGTGTCGTATCGAGATTCAAGCCCATCTTCTTCGCCATCACCATCACCTCGGCGGCGCCCACCAGGTTGATGCCGGCCAGCAGATTGTTGACGAGTTTGGTGCGTGCGCCGTCGCCCACTTTCTGGCTCACATGAAACAGTTTGTCAGACAGCGCATTCAACAACGCCCGGTGCTGCTCAAACACCGCGTAGCGGCAAGCCACCATCAGGCTCATGCTGCCGTCTGCCGCGCGCGCCGGGCCGCCCGACATGGGCGCGTCGATCAGACGCACAGCCAGCGGTTGCAGGGATTGCGCGAAACCCTCCACGTCTTCGGGCGCCAGGGTGGGGCACATCATCACGGTGCCGCCGGGCTTCAGGGCCGCCGCGATACCCTGGTTGCCAAACAGCACCTCACGGCTCTGCGTCGCGTCTACCACGCAGACGATGGTGATTGCCGAATGGGCAGCGACTTGCGTAGGGTTTTCCAAAACCACGGCACCCATCGCCTTGAGGGCCTCCACTTTTGGGCGGTCGATGTCGCACACCGAAACCGGCCAGCCGCGGGTCAGCAAATTGCGCGCCATGCCGCCGCCCATGTTGCCCACGCCCACAATGCCGACTGCGTATTTGTCCATGGAATGATCAGGTCTGCACCAATCTTTTGGACTTGGAGATCGACATCAAAATGCCCAGCCCCAGCCCCAAGGTCACCATCGCGGTGCCGCCATAACTGATGAACGGCAAAGGCACGCCGACCACCGGCAGGATGCCGCTGACCATGCCCATGTTCACAAAGGCGTAGGTGAAAAAAATCAGCGTCACGCTGCCGGCCAGCAGGCGTGAAAACAGGGTGGGCGCTTCCATCGCGATCATCAGGCCGCGGATGATGAGGAAGGTGAAGGCGACGATCAGGCCCAGCACCCCGAGCAGGCCGAATTCTTCCGAAAACGCGGCAAAGATGAAGTCGGTGGTGCGCTCGGGAATGAACTCCAGGTGCGTCTGAGTGCCCTGCATGAAACCTTTGCCCATGACGCCGCCCGAGCCAATGGCGATCATGCCCTGGATGATGTGAAACCCCCTGCCCAGCGGGTCACGCGTGGGGTCCAGCAGGGTGCAGATGCGCTGCTGCTGGTAGTCGCGCAGCAGCGGCCAGCTGACGCCATCGGCGCACAGTTGCGGCTCAAACACCACAATCAGCGCCACCCCAACCAGGCCCACCAGCACTGGCGGCAGAATGAGTTTCCAGGACAGTCCGGCAAAAAATATCACACCCATGCCAGCCGCCAGAATCAGCAGAGCGGTGCCCAAATCCGGCTGCTTCATGATCAAACCGACCGGCAGCGCCAGCAACAAACCAGCCACCACAAAATCAAAGGGCCGCAGGTGGCCTTCGCGTTTCTGGAACCACCAGGCCAGCATCAGGGGCACGGCGATCTTCAAAATTTCACTGGGCTGAATCACGACACCGACATTCAACCAGCGTTTGGCGCCTTTTTTGGTGATGCCAAACACCGCCACCGCCACCAGCAGGGCCACGCCGGCCACATACAGGGGGATCGCGAACGTCATCAGGCGTTGTGGTGGAATCTGCGCCACCACAAACAAAATGGCGCCGGCGATCAACATGTTGCGGCCATGCAGTTCAAACTGCGAACCGTGGTCGTAGCCGCTGGAATACATGGTGAGCAGGCCGGCAGAGGCCAGGATGAACACCGCAAACGCAAGCGGGCCGTCAAAACCGCTGAACGAGGGCAGGATGCGGGCGGCAAGGGTCGATTTTTCAAACGTGGCGAGCATGAGTTGCGATTATCCTGCGGCGTAGGCGCCCAATGCGCTGGCATTTGTGCAAAATTGCATCAACCCACTGCTGACCATGCCATTGCCATCACCCACCACCCACCTGCTCTACCTGCACGGTTTTCGCTCTTCGCCGCAATCGACCAAGTCGCGCCTGACGGCTGCGCGCGTCGCGCGGGACCACCCCAGCGTCACCTGGTGGTGCCCGCAGTTGCCGCCATCGCCGCGCAAAGCCGCCGAAATGATCGAACGTGGTATCTCAACCTGGCCGAAAGCGTCGATGGCGGTCATCGGCTCCTCGCTGGGCGGTTTTTACGCCACCTGGGTGGCGCAAACCCATGCCTGCAAGGCGGTGTTGCTCAATCCGGCCGTGTTTGCGGCGCGTGATCTGGCCCAATATGTCGGTGAACACACCAGCTGGCACGACCCGGCGGAGAAATTTGTCTTCAAGGCCGGGTATGTCGAGGAGCTTCGTGCACTGGAATGCCCGGGCTTCGAACACCCGGAAAACTGCATGGCCATCATCGCTAAAGGTGACGAAGTGCTGGACTGGCGCGAAATGACCGCACGTTACCCCGGCGCCCACATCAGGCTGCTGGAAACCAGCGACCACGCCATCAACGAATTTGCCGATTATTTGCCCGAAATGATGGCATTTTTGTCGCTGTGCTGAGGGAACCGTTGCCCGGGCGCTGGCGCAAGCTCATGGGACAATTCCCGCATGCATGTATTGTTTGATGAAGCCGGCAAGTTTTTGGCCGGCACGGTGTTGTCTGAAACCGAGGCCTCTTTGCAAGTCGAACTTGACAGCGGCAAACGCGTCAAGGTCAAAAGCGCCAATGCGCTGCTGAAATTCGAGAAGCCGGCGCCGCGGGTTTTTGTCGACGAAGCGGCGGCGCTTAGCCAGGGCATCGAGCTGGAACTGGCCTGGGAATTCGCGCCCGACGATGAATTTGGCTTCAGCGAACTGGCCCGCGAGTATTTTTCCGCCGACGGCAAGGAGGCCAGCCTGGCGCAACAGGCCGCCACGCTGTTTCGCCTGTTTGACTCGCCCCACTATTTCCGCCGCGCGGGCAAAGGGCGGTTCCGCAAGGCGGGCGCCGAGGTGATTGCGCAGGCCCTGCTGGCGATCGAGAAAAAGAAACTCGTCGTTCAGCAGATTGCCCAATGGGTCGCCGAATTGGGCCAGGGCCGCTGCCCGGATCCGATCCGCGAACAGCTTTACAAAATTCTCTTCAAGCCCGACAAAAACGCGCCCGAATACAAGGCGGTGGTCGAAGCCTCGCGCGCCACCCGCCTGGCTCCGCTGGACTTGCTGCAAAAAGCCGGAGCCATCGATTCACCCTACCAGTTTCACTGGAAACGTTTCCTGTTTGAAAATTTCCCCAAAGGCACCGGATTCCCGCCCCTTCAAGCAGTGGCGATCAAGGATACATTGCCTCTGGCCGAGGTGCAGGCCTTCTCCATCGACGATTCCGCCACCACCGAGATCGACGACGCCTTGAGCGTTCGCGGTCTGGGCAGCGGCGAAGTGATTGTGGGCATCCACATTGCCGCGCCGGCGCTGGCGTTGCAGCCCGGTGACGCCATCGACAAACTCGGCCGCAGCCGCCTCTCCACGGTGTACATGCCGGGCTACAAACTGACCATGCTGCCCGACGCGCTGGTGCAAAGTTACACGTTGCTGGAAGGACGCAATTGCCCGGCCGTGTCGCTCTACGTCACGCTGGACGAAACCACGCTGGAGATCAAGGCACGTGAAACCCGCCTCGAACGTGTGCCGATTGCGGCCAACCTGCGCCACGACAGGCTGGACCATCTGGTTACAGTCGAATGGCTTGAGTCAAGCCAAAAAGCCGGCCAACCAGAGGCCACGAGCGATGCCGGCATCACGAATGACAGGCGCGATGAGCTGGCGTTTCTGTTCCGCCTGGCGAAGGACCTCAAAGCCAAACGCGAGGTGGCGCGCGGCAAACCCGAGACCTTCAACCGGCCCGACTACAACTTCAAACTGGTCGGCGTGGTCGGCGTGGACGGCGTGGATGGCCAGGGTGAACCCACCGGCAATGAGCAAGTGCAGATCAGCACGCGCCAACGCGGCGCGCCGCTGGACCTGATCGTCGCCGAAGCCATGATTCTGGCCAACAGCACCTGGGGCCTGTGGCTGGCCGAACTGGGCGTGCCCGGCATTTACCGCAGCCAGGCTTCGCTCCTGCCCGGTGTGAAAGTACGCATGGGCACCAAGGCGCTGCCGCACGCGGGCATTGGTGTGCGCGCCTATGCCTGGAGCTCGTCGCCGCTGCGGCGTTATACCGATCTGGTGAACCAGTGGCAGATCATTGCCTGCGCCCGCCATGGCCAGACAGCGGCGCTGGTGGCGCCCTTCAAACCCAAAGACGCCGAGCTGTTTTCGATCATCTCGGCGTTTGACGCGGCGTATTCGGCTTACAACGGTTACCAGGGCGCGATGGAGCGTTTCTGGACACTCAAATACCTGCAGCAAAACGCCATCACCGACGTAACTGGTGTGGTGTTTCGCGAGAACATGGTGCGCGCCGACGATTTGCCCCTGGTGTTGCCGGTGCTGGGGGCGCAAAACCTGCCGCGCGGCGCACGGGTGCGGGTGAAACTCGGCGAGATTGACGAGATCACTTTGGACGTGACCGGCACGGTGGTCGAGCACCTGGACGGGGACTCCACGAGCCAAAAGGGTGGCGGTGAATTGGGCGAAGCAGGAGAAGATGGCGACGACGACGCGGAACCCATGGCCGGCCCCATCGCGATTGCTATGAATTTGGATGAAACCGAGGCTGCTTCAGGCGATAATCCTCCCTCGTGAACCTGCGTCAATTCAGCACCCTGCAAATTGCGCTCGGCGCCTCGGCCGCCGTGCATGCAGCGTTGTTGACAGTGCGTTTCGTCGACCCGCAGAGTTTCAACCGCGTGTTTCAAGACACGCCGCTGGAAGTGATCCTGGTCAACGCCCGCACCAACGAAAAACCCGACAAGGCCAAAGCCATCGCGCAGGCTTCAATGGCCGGTGGCGGCGAACTTGAAAAAGGCCGCGCCACCACACCGCTGCCCACCAGCCTCGTCACCGAAGCCGGCGACAGCGTGGAGGAAGAGACCCGGCGCGAACTGCAGGCCTTGCAGGAACAACAAACGATGCTGCTCGCGCAGGTGCGAAGCCAGCTGGCCGCCCTGCCGCCGCCCGACCCCAAACGCGCAGCCGTCAACGCCGAGCAGCAGGCCACCGAGGAGAAGCGGCGCAAGTTGATCAAGGCGCTGGCCGAGATCGAGCGGCGCATCAATTCGGAGAGCGCCAAACCGAAAAAACGCTACATCAGCCCGGCCACGCGCGAAGAGGTCTACGCGTTGTATTACGACAGCCTGCGCCGCGCCATTGAAGACAAGGGCACTGAAAACTTTCCCGAAGCCGGTGGCAAAAAGCTGTATGGCGAGCTGACGATGATCGTGCACGTGAACCACGACGGCCAGATTTTGAAAACCGATATTGTCGAAAGTTCGGGCAACCGCAACCTGGACCGCCGCGCCGAAGTCATCGCCCGCCATGCCGCGCCGTTTGGCGAATTCAACGCGGCCATGCGCGCCAAGGCGGACCAGATTCTGGTCGTGTCCCGCTTCAAATTCACCCGTGACGAAACGCTCGAAACCCGGCTCACCTCGCAGTAACCCGGGTTCCGGCAACAACCCGTCGCGCTGGTTGCGCCCGTTGTGGCAATGGATCGTGCTGCTGTGTTGCGCGGTTCTCGCCCTTCAGTTGTACTTCGTTGCCCGCATTGCGCTGATGGTCGTGGCGGACCCGCAGTCCACCGCGTTTGAGCGCTCCGAGGCCTGGCGCATCAGCACCCAAAAAGACAAGCTGCGCTGGCGCCAGCAATGGCTGGGTTACACCGAACTTCCCGAAACACTCAAACGCGCCGTGATCGCCTCCGAAGACGATGCCTTCGCCTGGCACGATGGGGTGGACTGGGAGTCGCTGGAAAAGGCTTGGGAGAAAAACAACAAGGCCGAGGCGGCCCACACCCAAAGAGCCACGCAGCCAGCGAAGGGCCCTGTAAAGAGCCCCAAAGTGGTCGGCGGCTCGACCATCACGCAGCAGTTGGCGAAGAACCTTTTTCTATCGGGTGAGCGCACCTTGGCGCGCAAGGCCCAGGAGTTTGTGCTGACACTGATGCTCGAAACCCTGCTGGGCAAGGAACGTATTCTGGAGATTTACCTCAACCATGTCGAATGGGGCGAAGGTGTTTTTGGCGCCGAAGCTGCCGCCTGGCATTACTTCAGAAAGCCGGCGGCCAAACTGGGCCGTTACGAAGCGGCGCGGCTGGCGGTGATGTTGCCCCGGCCGAAGTATTTCGAGAAGTTGCCGAATTCAGGATACCTCGCCGAGCGCGCCGGTGTGATTGTGGGCCGCATGTCCAGCGCCGAGTTGCCCTAAACGTATGTTGCCCCCACGGTCGCCCACTGCGTGTGGCTTCCTGCCCCCCGAGGGGGCCGTGCCTTGCTTGGGGCGGCCCGGCGCGGCGGCGCATCTATCATTCCACCATGCGTGTTAAGTTGATGAGTTGGTTCCTGCTGGGCTTGATCCGGATCCTCACCGGCTCGCAGGCGCGCTGGTATGGCTGCCCGCCGATGGCCGAACAGCGCATCTATTTCGCCAACCACCAAAGCCATGCCGACCTGATCCTGATCTGGGCGGCGCTGCCCCATGAGCTGCGCGCCATCGTCCGCCCCATCGCCGCGCGCGAGTACTGGACGAAAACGCCGCTGCGCCAGTGGATCACCACCGCCGTTTTCAATGCGGTCTACGTCTCGCGCGAACGCAACGCCGGTGAAGACCCGCTGGAGCCTCTGATCGATGCGCTAGACAAGGGCGACAGCATCATCCTTTTTCCCGAAGGCACTCGCGGCCATGCTGAAGAGCCAGCGCCGTTCAAGGCCGGCCTGTACAACCTCGCGCAGCGTTTCCCGCAGGTGGTGCTGGTGCCGACCTGGATCAACAACGTGCAGCGTGTGATGCCCAAGGGCGAAGTGGTGCCGGTGCCGGTCTTGTGTTCGGTCACCTTCGGCGCGCCGATCCGGCTTGAAGCGGGGGAAGAGCGGCGCGCGTTTCTGGACCGCGCTCGCGCCTGTGTGATCGCCCTGCGCGACGTCTGAACACAGCGACCCAGCGCATCGGCCATGTACCTCTACCTGAAAAACCTCACCGGCACGCAGCAGGTCGGCGCGATGTTCGTCATCCTGTTTGGCCTGTTGATGCTGGCCAATCTGCTGCATTTTGTGTGGACCCTGCGCGAACACGGCGATGACGATCTGGCGCAGGCGCGCCGCCACGAGTTGCGCAACCTGCAGGGCATTCTTCGCACCAGTTGGGTCATGATGATCGTCTTCTGGGTCGGCTGGATGGCGGGCGACTGGGTGGCGATCTGGCTCTTTGGCCTGGTGGCGTTTTTTGCGCTGCGCGAATTCCTCACGCTCTCGCCCACGCGCCGCAGCGACCACCGCAGCCTGGTGCTGGCCTTTTTTGTGGTCTTGCCAGCGCAGTTCTGGCTGGTCGGCAACGAACACTTCGACCTGTTCACGGTGTTCATACCGGTTTACGTTTTTCTCGCCATACCGGTGGTGAGCGCGCTGGCCGATTACCCGACGCGTTTTCTCGAGCGCAACGCCAAGCTGCAGTGGGGCATCATGGTGTGCATCTACGGCATGAGCCACGTGCCGGCCCTGTTGCTGCTGGATTTCCCGGATTACGACAAGAAAAACGCCTTCCTGGTTTTCTTTCTCGTGATCGTGGTGCAGCTGTGTGTGGTTGCCCAGCACTTTGCTTCGCGTTATTTCAAGGCCGCCCCGGCCGCGCCCAACATCAGCCAGAGTTTCAACTGGCGCAGCTGGCTGCTGGCCCTGCTGGTGGCCGGGCTGGCGGGCGCGGTGCTGTCGGGCATCACGCCGTTCTTGCCGGCGCAGGGTTTTGTGATGGCGGTTATCGCCTGCGCCGCTGGCACCCTCGGGCACTTCGTGATGAAGGCGCTCAAGCGCGACCGCGGCATTCCGAGCTGGGGCGGGCAGATCGCCTCCGTGACTGGCGCAGGCGGCCTGCTCGATCGCGTCGACGCCCTGTGTTTTGCGGCGCCGGTGTTTTTCCATTCGGTGCGCTGGTACTTCGATCTTTAAGACGGATTTATTCAATAATTAACACCCATGTTAATTTTAAGGCGCCAAATGCTCAAAAAACAGATTTTCAAAGGTTTTTTGGCATTGAGGTCAAGAATTATATGGATAGTTTGCTATATTATTAATAGCAATTTCAAAAGCGACAGCGCCGCATGAGGATTCTCGGCATCGACCCTGGTTTGCGCACCACCGGTTTTGGCGTGATCGAAGCCGAGGCCAGCCACCTGCGTTACGTCGCCAGCGGCACCATCAGCACCACCCACCTGGACAAGGGGCAACTTCCGCAGCGGCTGAAGGTCCTGTTTGACGGCGTGCGTGAAGTGGTGGCGCGTTATGAGCCGGACGAATCATCGGTCGAAATTGTCTTCGTGAA
Source organism: Rhodoferax sp. (assembly GCA_031379255.1). Lineage (GTDB taxonomy): Bacteria > Pseudomonadota > Gammaproteobacteria > Burkholderiales > Burkholderiaceae_C > JANYCG01. The sequence continues at coordinate 8,403 of JANNEZ010000157.1, forward strand.
CGTCAATCCGCAAAGCACCCTGCTGCTGGGCCAGGCGCGCGGGGCGTGTATCACGGCACTGGTATCGAACCTGCTGCCGGTGCATGAATACACCGCGCTGCAGATGAAACAGGCGGTGGCCGGGCACGGCCGCGCCGACAAGACGCAGATTCAGGAGATGGTCAAGCGGCTGTTGAAATTGCCCGGCTTGCCCGGCAAGGACGCCGCCGACGCGCTCGGCCTGGCGATCACGCATGCGCATGCGGGTGTGGCGCTGGCACGCCTGGCAGCGGCGCAATCCATCGGCGGCGCGCCAGGCGCGGGGCTGAACGTGTCGCCGGGCAAGCGCTCCTACCGGGCGGGGCGCAGCCGCTGAGGCTGCGTTTGTGTTCGCGCTGAGCGCTGCGTTTTTGCTCGCGCGGAGCGCTCAGGCGATGCGTTCCAGCACCAATACCGCAAAAAATCCGAACGCAGCAATCAGGGTCCACTTCAAAATGAGCAGGCCCCAATTCTTGAAGCGGACTTGCCCGGTTCCCGCGTAAAAAGCGAAAGACACCACCGCGCCGATCAGCAGCAGCATGATGAGCCAGCGGAACAGCAACATGGGTGAGCGTGGCGGATCGGGCCGCGTTACCAGGCGCGCGCCAACTGGCCGAAACCGGTGGGCGCGAGCTTCTCATCTTCAAAGGTGGCGACCTCCCAGGCGTCGGCGCGGGAGAGCAGTTCACGCAGCAGTTTGTTGTTCAGTTCATGGCCCGAACGAAAAGCGCTGTAGGCGGCCAGCAGGGGCTTGCCCAGCATGTGCATGTCGCCCATGGCGTCGAGGATTTTGTGTTTGACGAACTCGTCGTCATAACGCAGGCCGCCGGCGTTGAGGATCTTGTAGTCGTCCATGACGATGGCGTTGTCAAGCCCGCCGCCCAGGCCCAGGCCGTTGACGCGCATGTTTTCGACGTCTTTGGTGAAGCCGAAGGTGCGCGCCCGGGCGATGTCGCGGGAATAGGAGTCGCGGCTCATGTCAAATTCAACCCGCTGACCGGAGGAATCGACCGCCGGGTGGTCGAAGTCGATTTCAAAACTCAGCTTGTAGCCGTGGTAAGGATCCAGGCGCGCCCAACGCCCGTCCGGCCCGGCCCCCGCCCGCACTTCAACCGGTTTGAGCACCCGGATGAAACGCCTTGGCGCGTTCAGGAATTCAATGCCGGCGCTTTGCAGCAGGAAGACAAACGAGGCGGCGGAGCCGTCGAGAATCGGCACTTCCTCAGCGGTGATGTCGACATACAGGTTGTCGACACCCAGGCCGGCGCAGGCCGACATCAAGTGCTCCACCGTCGAGACACGGGCGCCGCCGCTGGAAACCCGCGTAGCCAGCCGGGTGTCTGTGACCGACGTGGCGGCCATGGGAATGTCGACCACATGCGGCAGATCCACCCGCCGGAAAACGATGCCGGTGTCGGCCGGCGCCGGCCGCAGCGTGAGCTCCACGCGTTGCCCGCTGTGCAGGCCCACCCCCACCGCCTTGGTGAGGGATTTGAGGGTTCGCTGTTTGATCACGGGTCTATTTTAATTGAGGCCAGTTTTTCGACGGGCCGCCCCTAGAAAAACGCGGCCCCCTCGGGGGGCAGGGAGCCACACGCAGTGTGGCGACCGTGGGGGCAACATCAATCCGCCTGTTTCCTTAAAAAGGCAGGGATTTCGTAGTCATCCATGCCGCCGCTGGACAGCGCGTCGACTTTGGCCGCTGCCGAGGTGCGCCCGCGCCAGACAGCAGGCGTGCCCATACTGCCGTAGTCCGGCTGCGCGCCCATCAGGGGTGAGGGTTGCGTGGCGGCGCCACTGCTGGCCACATTGGTCAGTGTGGGCACGTGAAAGGGCACGTTGTCGGTGCCGGTGCGCAGCACCTGCAGGGGTGGCGCGGTGCGGCGTTGGCCCTGGCGCGAGAGACCGGTGGCCACCACGGTGACACGGATCTCATCTCCCAGGCTGTCGTCGTAGGCGGTGCCGTAGATGACATGCGCGTCAGGCGAGGCGTAGGCGCGGATGGTGTTCATGGCCAGGCGCGATTCGGCCAGTTTGAGCGAGCCCTTGCTGGCCGTGATCAACACCAGAACGCCCTTGGCGCCGGAGAGGTCCACACCTTCGAGCAGCGGGCAAGCCACTGCCTGCTCGGCCGCGATGCGGGCGCGGTCCGGCCCGCCGGACATGGCCGTGCCCATCATCGCCTTGCCGGGTTCGCCCATCACGGTGCGCACATCTTCGAAGTCGACGTTCATGTGCGCCGGCACGTTGATGATCTCTGCGATGCCGCCGACGGCATTTTTGAGTACGTCGTTGGCGTGTTTGAAAGCCTCGTCCTGGGTGATGTCTTCGCCCAAAACGTCCAGCAGTTTTTCATTCAGCACGACGATCAGGGAGTCAACATTGGCTTCGAGCTCGGCCAGGCCGTTGTCGGCATTGGCCATGCGCCGCCCGCCTTCGAATTCGAAGGGTTTGGTAACCACACCCACCGTCAAGATGCCCATTTCGCGCGCCACCCGCGCGATCACCGGCGCCGCGCCGGTGCCCGTGCCACCACCCATGCCGGCGGTGATGAACAACATGTGCGCGCCATCGATGGAAGCGCGGATGTCTTCAAGCGCCTGCTCGGCCGCGTCACGGCC